>RFKS01000322.1 GCA_003694205.1 Alphaproteobacteria bacterium
CCGCGAGCGCAGGTCCGGCAGGCGCACCGGCCATTGCGCCGGCGCACTGCGCCCGTTCAAAAGCAGCCAGCCACCCTGTTCCCGCAGCCAGTTATAGAGATGCAGCAGATCGGCTTCGGAAAGCGTTCCGCCCGAGAGTGCTGCGTCGACGTCCTCGACGAGGATGGCGGCATTGCCGCGCCCGACCGCCGCCGGCGCCCCGCCGAGCGCGTCGGCTTCGAGGCGCATGGCGCCGCTGCGCTCGCGCCAGATGGCGGCGAGATGCGTCTTCCCCGATCCCGCGGGACCGACAAGCGCCAGCGCATGTCCCGGCCAGTCCGGCCAGCGATCGATAAAGGCGACCGCCGCGCGATTCGGCGTCGCGATCAGGAAATCGACGCCGTCATGACTGGTGCGGCAGGGAAGCTCGAGCGCGAGTTGCGTCATGCTTCCTCCTGCGTGGCAGATCCAGTATCGGCAAGCGGCGGGGGCGTCTGCGCGCCTGTCCCGGCGCGATAGCGCGCCAGCGTCGTGCGCACGAGGACGGCGATCACCGCCGCCGCCGGAATGGCGACAAGCACGCCGACAAAGCCCGCCACCTCGCCGCCGGCGAAGACGGCAAACAGCACCCAAAGGGGATGCAGGCGCACGTGCTTGCCGACCAGCCGCGGCGTGAGGATGGTGCCCTCCAGCGCCTGCGCCACGGCCCACACCGTCGCGACGAGCCCGAGCTGCGACCAGTCGGCACCCCATTGCGCGAACCCGACGGCGAGCGCGAGGCCGGCGGCAAAGATCATGCCGACGAAGGGAATGATGGTCAGGACACCGGCGAGCAGCCCGAGCAGAAGACCGTAATCGAGGCCGATGGTGCTCCAGCCGAAGGCATAGATCACGGCCATCGCCACGACGACGGTGAGCTGCCCGCGGACGAAGCCCGATAGAACCGTGTCGACGTCGGCGAGCATGGCCTTGATCGCCGGAGCCTCCCGCGGCGGCAAGAGGGTATCGAGATGGGCCAGGATGCGGTCGTAGTCGCGCAGGAGATAAAAGGCGACCACCGGCGAAATCAGGATCAACGAGAAGAGGTTGAACAGCGCGATGCCGCCAGCAAAGAGCCCGCGCACGACATCACCCGCCGAGGCGAAACCCTTTTCGAGCGCGGCCGTCATGAGGCCCTGCGCTTCCTCGCGGGCCGATTCTCCGAACTCGGTGTTGACGAAGGACAGCAGTGAGTCGGCCCGTGCCCGCAGGGTGGCGAAAAGATCGGGCAGGGCATGCACGAGGTCGAGGATCTGGGCCTGGAGAAGCGGAAAGAGTGCCACCACGACCGCCGTCGCCAGCGCGAAGAAGAGCCCGATGATGGCACCCGCCGCGAGCCCCCGCGGCACGCCCTTGTCCTCGAGGCGATCGGCCAGCGGGTCGAGCAGATAGGCGACCGCGAAGCCGGCGAGAAAGGGCAGCAGGATGGCCCGCGTCAGATAGGCAAGAAGAAGCGCCGCCGTGAGCAGCAGCCAGGGAAACAGGCGCCGGTACAGAGTCGAACGATCTGCCTCGTCGCTCATGGGCTCCCCTCTCCCGGTGTCGGATCCGCCGTCGCCGTTGGCGGCACAAGCTCACGCAGCCTCAGCACCGCGCCATCCGCGCTGCCCTCGAGCATAAGTCCGGCTTCGGACAGGGCAAGCCGGAGCTGCTCGATCGACCCGGCAAACACGATTCGCAGGCGTGACACCGGCAAGGCGATCGAGACCGGATCGGCCTCGCGGACGAGGCTCACCGCAAGAAGACGGCCGCGCACGGCAAGCCAGTCGTTGACGTTGCGTACCGGGACTTGCACCAGGAGGCGGGCGAGCTCGCTGCCCGCGATGAGCGTGCGGCCCTTCCACGCCGCATCGAGCCGGTCGAGCACCTGGTCCGCGGCACGCAGCAGGACCGCTGCACGATCCTCCCCCTCGCGGGCGAGGACCTCGCCCGATTCGTCGATCGCATCCTCGGGCCCGAGGCGCACCCGGTAGCGGATCGCATAACGCCCGCTCGCCATATCGAAGCCCCCAATCGCCTCGGCAACGGCCATCTGCCGCACCTCGAGCGCGGCGGCGACCGGCCCGAATGCGGACGCCGCCAAGTTTTCGAGGCGCCGCGGTGCAAGCTGGCTGCGGACACGCGGCGTATCCTGCGGCAGCACATAGCGGATGAGACGGTTGTCCCAATCGGCCGCGAGCAGGGCACGGCGCCAGTCATGCTCGCCGAAAAGGCGCAGCACGCCACCGTCCGCGAACAAAGGCACCAGAAGATAGGGACCGGCCATGGATTCGGTATAGGCGACGCCGGCCTCGGCAAAGAGCTGCCGCACGGCGTCCGCGCGGAAGGCGACATTGACCGTCGCCAGATAGCGCGTCGGCGAGCGCCGCTCCTCGACGATATCGACCGCGCGCACAAGCGATTCCATGAGCGCCGGATCCGGCGCCGGCAACGCCGCCACGTCCTGCGCCGCCACGAGCTTCTCGAGAAGGGTGCGATAGGCCCGCTCCTGCGCCTCCTCGAGCGCCTCGCGGCGGGCCGCGGTAGCGGTGCTTGCGGTCACGTCGACGGCGATCCGGTAGACCGTAAAGAGCGTCTCGTCGCTCCCGTCGGCCGCCCTCACCAAGCGCACGGGTGCGGCCAGCCACATTGCGGTGACGACAAGGAGGGCGAGCAAGGGACGCAAGACGTTCATCGGCTCCTTTCGGCGTGTTCCCCTTTGGTTCCGCCATCACTATAGACGAGCCCGGCAGGGCGGGGAAAGCTCCCATGCGATTGCGGCGAGCCTGCGGCAGGAGGGCGAGAAGAGGCTTGCCCTTGGCGGCGGTTTCACCGCATTTTTGCCCGGTCGCGGCAGGAAGGGGGCGCAGCGGGCAGGGCCATGGGCACCGACAGGAAAAAGAAAGCGCGGCGCGCGCGGTACAGCTACGCCGACGCCGGCGTCGATATCGCCGCCGGGAACGCACTCGTGCGGGCGATCGCGCCGGCCGCCGCCGCCACCCGGCGTCCCGGCGCCGATGCCGCGCTGGGTGGATTTGGCGCCATCTTCGATCTCGCCGCGAGCGGCTATCGCGATCCGCTGCTCGTCGCCGGCACCGACGGCGTCGGAACCAAGCTCCGGATCGCCGCCGAGATCGGCCGGCATCAAGGGATCGGCATTGATCTCGTCGCCATGTGCGCAAACGATATCCTCGTGCAGGGGGCCGAGCCCCTCTTCTTTCTTGATTATTTTGCGACCGGGCGTCTTGATCCGGCGGTCGCCGTCGAGGTCGTCAAAGGTATCGCCGAAGGGTGCCAACAGGCCGGCTGTGCCCTGATCGGCGGCGAAACGGCCGAGATGCCGGGGCATTATGCGCCCGGCGACTACGACCTCGCCGGCTTCGTCGTCGGTGCCGTCGAGCGTGAGCGGCTGCTCACCGGTGTCGAAATCGCCGCCGGAGACATCGTCCTCGGGCTCGCCTCCTCGGGCGCGCATGCGAACGGGTTCTCGCTCATCCGCCGGCTGGTTGCCGACCGCGGCCTCGCCTATGACGGCCCGGCACCCTTCGATTCCGGCAAGGGCCTCGGCGCCGCCCTCCTCACGCCGACGCGGATCTATGTCCGGAGCCTTCTGCCCCTTCTCCGGGCCGGACGCATCCGGGGCCTCGCCCATATCACCGGAGGCGGCCTGCTCGAGAATGTTCCGCGCATCCTGCCGAAAGGTCTCGCCGCGCACATCGATGCCGGAACCTGGCCACTGCCGCCACTCTTCGCCTGGCTCAGGGAACTCGGCAAGATCGACATTGGCGAGATGTTGCGCACCTTCAATTGTGGTATCGGCATGGTGGTGATCGTCGCCGCGGCCGAGGCCACAGACATCGCCCGTGAGCTGGCCGCGGCGGGCGAGACGGTCTGGCGCATCGGCGGGATCGAGCCAGGTGCTGATGATGCACCGGCCACCGTGGTGACCGGAGGCAAGGGCTGCTGGGGTGAAGCGGACGGATTCCGCGTACCGGACGCCACCGCATCGGAGATGGCGTGATGGCTCGCTTGCGACTGGTATCCTCATTTCCGGCCGTGGCAGCAATCTCAGGGCGCTGATCGAGGCCTGCCGTGACCCCGACTACCCGGCCGAAGTCAGACTGGTGATTTCGGACCGGCCCGGGGCGCCCGGGCTTGCACATGCGCAAGAAGCGGGGATCGAGTCACTGGTCGTCGATTACCGTGAATTCGCCGACCGCAACGCCTTCGACGAGGCCCTGCATGCGGCGCTCGTCGACGCCGGCGTCGAGCTCGTATGCCTCGCCGGTTTCATGCGCCTTCTCGACCCCGACTTCGTCAACCGCTGGCGCAACCGCCTGATCAATATCCACCCCTCGCTGCTGCCCGCCTACAAGGGGCTCCGGACCCACGAGCGGGTGATCGAGGACGGGGTCCGCTTCACCGGATGCACGGTGCATTTCGTGCGTGCGGAGATGGACAGCGGGCCGGTGATCGTGCAGGCGGTGGTGCCGGTGGCGCCGGACGACACGCCCGCAAGTCTCGCCGCCCGCGTGCTCGAATACGAACACCGGATCTATGCCGAGGCGGTTCGACTGATCGCCAGCGGGGCGGCCCGGGTTTCCGGGTCGCGCGTCGTTATCAAGGATGCATCGACGCCCGCGGCGGGTCTCATCAGCCCGCTGCCGGGCACACCGCGCGAGGACTGACGCCAACCGCATGGGCGGCGGCCCCTGCCGCGCCGCGCGGCAAGGGCCATATCCCGGCGAATCCCGGCTCAGCGCTTGGAGAACTGGAAGCTTCTGCGCGCCTTGCGCTTGCCGTACTTCTTGCGCTCGACAACACGCGGATCGCGCCGCAGGAAGCCGGCCGCCTTGAGGGGTGCGCGCAGCTCGGGCTCATAGCGCTGCAGCGCCTGCGCGATGCCGTGCTTGACCGCGCCCGCCTGCCCCGACAGGCCGCCACCCTTGACCGTCGCGATGACGTCATACTGGTCGCGCCGGCCGGCCACCTCGAAGGGCTGGTTGACGATCAGTCGTAGCGTCGCGCGGGCGAAATACTGCTCCTGGTCGCGGCCGTTCACCGTGATGCGGCCGCTGCCCGGCTTGATCCACACGCGCGCAACCGAATCCTTGCGCCGCCCCGTGGCGTAGGCCCGGCCCTTGTCGTCGATCTCCGGGGTGCGTTCGACCGGCGCGGCAACCGCGGCCTCCGCCTCGCCGGCGGTCAGCTCCTTGAGATCCTCGAG
>RFKS01000032.1 GCA_003694205.1 Alphaproteobacteria bacterium
ATCTGATCCTCATCGGCCGACGGCCGCTCGAGGCGGGGCCGCGCATCTTCAAGCAGAATGTCGACACCTGGCTCGTCACCGGCGCGCTCGAGGGCAATCTCGCGGTCGCCGACCGTCAGGTCTTCTGGGACTTCAACGTCACCTGGTCGCAGAACCAGGCGAACCAGCGCAAGTTCGGGGCCTTCAACGCCCGCAAGCTGGCGCTCGCGCTGGGTCCGGTCGATGAATGCGCGCGGATCCCCGGCTGCGTGCCGTTCAACATCTTCGGCGGCCAGGGCCCCGACGGAACGGGCTCGATCACCAAGGAGATGCTCGATTTCGTCACCTTCGTGCAGAAGGACGAAAGCCAGCAGCAGCTTTTCGATCTCACCTTCAACATCACCGGCGACCTGTTCGATCTGCCGGCCGGACCGCTCGGCTATGCGCTGGGTTACGAGCACCGCAAGGAGACCGGGTTCTTCACGCCCGATTCGGTGGTCTCGTCCGGTGAGACGGCGGGCGTGCCGGCCTCGCCCACGGACGGCGGCTTCAATGTCGACGAGTTCTATGGCGAGATCAATGTGCCGCTCCTTGCCGATCTGCCGCTCGTGCAGCGCCTCGAGGCGAGCGGTTCCTTCCGTATCTCGGACTACAATCTCTTCGGTTCGAACACGGTGTTCAAGTTCGGCGGCAACTGGCGGGTCAATTCCGACCTCCTGATCCGCGGCAGCTATTCGGAAGGCTTCCGCGCGCCGGGCATCGGCGAGCTGTTCAACACCGGTTCGCGCTTTGATGCCACGATCACCGATCCCTGCTCGAACGCGACCGGGGCGACACTTGTCAACTGCACGGCCCTCGGTGTGCCGGCCAGCTTCGTGCAGATCAACCCGCAGATCAGCGTCAATACCGGCGGCAACCCGAACCTGAAGCCCGAGACCTCGGACAACTGGACCGTCGGCTTTGCCTACAGGCCCTCCTTCGTCGAGGAGGCACTGGGGGTCGAGAGCGTGGTGATCGAGGCCAACTACTACAATATCGAGCTCAATGGTGCGATCCAGGCGCTCAATGCCCAGGACCAGCTCAATCAGTGTGTGGCGACCCTCGATCCCCTGTTCTGCTCGGGCATCAGTCGCGGGCCGGGCGGCTCGATCGTGCGCTTTGAAAACCAGCTCACCAATATCGGCCGCATCGAAACCGACGGTATCGACTGGTCGCTGACGGTGACCACCGAGGAGAGCGATCTCGGTCGCTTCCGTGTCGCCTGGAACAATACGCTGCTCGACGATTTCAAGGAGTTCACGCTCGGGCCCTCGGGTGCGCTCGTAGGCGTGCAGCGCGCCGGCACCGAGCTCGGCTCGCCCGAGCGCGGCTTCGTCGAGTACAAGTCGTCGGTGGTGCTCGACTGGTTCTTCCGCGAGTTTTCGGCCAACGTGAACGTGCGCTATATGAGCGCGATCACTGAGGTTTGCGGCGGCAGCCTGTTCGATTTCGGCAAGCAGGATCTCTGTTCCGATCCGGGGCCGAGCTCGGACAATCCCGGCACCAACAAGATCGGCAGCCGCATCTATACCGATGTGCAGGTTTCCTGGACGCCGCAATTCTTCGACGGAAAGGCGACGGTCTCGATCGGTGTCAACAATATCACGAAGACCGACACGCCGTTGTGCTTCAGCTGCGATCTCAACAGCTTCGACGGGACGCTCTATCCCATTCCGGGGCGTTTCGGCTATGCGCGCCTGACCTATAACTTCTAGCTTCGCAAACCGCCGGCGCGCGGGAGCGGTCCCGGATCGGGGCCGCTCCCTCTTTCATGCGTGCCCCTCAGTCGAAGCGACTGCCCGGGGGGAGCGAAAAGCCCCTCAGGAATGCCTCCACGGGGAGCGCCTTGCGCCCCGCACGCTTGAGAGCCGTAATGCGGAAGGCTCCCTCGCCGCAGGCGATGGTGAGCCGATCGTCGAGCAACGTGCCGGGCGTGCCGGCGCCCTCGGCGGGTTGCCCCGAGAGGATGACGAGCCGCTCCTCCCGCCAGACCGACCAGGCGCCGGGCGCGGGCGCGAAGGCGCGCACCTGGCGGTCGACCGATAGCGCCGGCGCGTGCCAGTCGATGCGGCGCTCGGCGGGCGTGATCTTCGGTGCATGGGTGACCCCGTCGGCGGGCTGGGCCCGTGGCGCAAGGCGCCCCGCGGCCAGCTCCTCGAGTGCCGTGACCACGAGCCGGCCACCGAGGGCGGCGAGGCGGTCGTGCAGCTCGCCCGCGGTTTCGCGTGGGCCGATCGGCACCGCCTCCTGCAGGAGGATGGGACCGGTGTCGAGCCCGGCGTCCATCTGCATGATCGTGATCCCGGTCTCGCGATCGCCGGCGAGGATGGCGCGCTGGATCGGCGCCGCCCCGCGCCAGCGCGGCAGGAGCGAGGCGTGGACATTGAGACAGCCGAGCCGCGGTGCGTCGAGGATCGCCTGCGGCAGAATGAGGCCGTAGGCGGCGACCACGGCGGCATCGAGGTCGAGCGCCGCGAAGGCGGCTTGCGTTGCGGCATCACGCAGGCTTGCCGGCGTGCGCACGGGGAGGCCGCGGGCTTCAGCCATATGATGGACCGCGCCCTTGCGCGGCGCCTGACCGCGGCCCGCCGGGCGCGGCGGCTGGGTGTAAACGGCGACGATCTTGTGCCCGGCCTCGAGGAGCGCCTCGAGGCTCGGAATCGCAAAATCGGGGGTGCCGAAAAAGGCAAGACGCAGGCCGCGCATCGCATGGGTCTCCCGGATTCGGGACGCGGTCTAGATGACCACGGTCTCGCGTTCGGCCTTGGCCACCTTGCGGATGATCATGTCGCGCCGCAACTTCGAGAGATAGTCGATGAAGAGACGCCCGTCCAAATGGTCGATCTCGTGCTGCAGGCAGGTGGCAAGCAGCCCGTCGGCCTCGATCTCGGCGGGTTCTCCCGCGCGGTCGAGATAGGCGATGCGGCAGCGTGCCGGGCGCTCGACCTCGGCATAATGCTCGGGGATCGAAAGACAGCCCTCGTTGTAGACATGGGTCTCGTCCGAGGTCCACAGGATCTCCGGATTGATGAGGATATGGGGCTGTCGCTCGTCCTCCTCGCCGCCGACATCGGCAACGAGAAGGCGCCGCGGCACGCCCACCTGGATCGCGGCGAGACCGATCCCGGGCGCCGCATACATGGTTTCGAGCATGTCATCGACGAGACGCTGCAAATCGGCGTCGACGCGCTCGACCGGCGCGCTTTTCGTCCGCAGCAGCGGATCCGTCGTCGTGATGATCTTGCGGATCGCCATCGTCTCCTGCCTGTCCCGGCATCTCACCGCCTACCTAAGCATCGCGCCGCACCGGGTCAAGCTGGCGCCTTCAGGCGCCTTCGCCATGGCGGGCGCGCAGGGCATCGATCTCCCGTTCCCAGTTCGCGCCGTCGAAGTCCGTGATCGTCACCGAGCGCACCGTCGCCGGGTCGACGCAGCCGAGATGGATCGAATACCCATCGGGATGCGAGCGCGGCACATAGAAGCTCTTGATACCGCAAACCCGGCAGAAAAGGTGGCGCGCCGTCCGCGTCCCGAACCTGTATTCCGCAAGCTGATCCTCACCGGCGAGAAGGTGAAAACGGTCCCCGGGCACGAGGATGTGGAGAAAGCCGGTCATACGGCAGATCGAGCAGTTGCAGCGCTCGACCGTGAGCGCCGCCGGTGCCTGGAAGATGAAGCGCACGGCGCCGCAATGGCAACCGCCGCGATGTGCGACAAGTGCTGTCATGACGCAACCTCATGGCACGAGCGGGCGCTCGGGGGAAGGGGCTGCGGCCGTGCCTGTGGCGGTAGCCGGCACCCATGTTATACAGGAATGCAGAGCAGACAGGCAGGAAAGGGCGGCACCATTCAGGAATATACACTCGACTGGGCCGATATCGCGCTCTTTCTCGCCGCCGCCGAGGCCGGGACCCTGTCGCAGGCGGCGCGGTCGCTCGGGTGCAGCCAGCCCACCGTCGGCCGGCGGCTGGATGCGCTGGAGAAGAGGCTCGGCACGGCGCTCTTCGTACGCACCGCGCGCGGGCTTCGCCTCACCGACGTCGGGTTCACCATTCTCGAGAACGCCGAGCGCATGCGGGCCGAGGCACGGGCGATCCTGCGACTGGCTGAGGGCCATGACCGCGGTCTCGCCGGTCCGGTAACGATTTCCGTCGTCGAGGGAATGAGCCATCTGTGGCTGATTCCGCAGCTGCGGCTGTTTCAGGAACGCTATCCGGAGATTCATGTCCGGGTGCGGGTCGAGGACGAGGCCGCCGATCTCGTCCAGCGCGAGGCCGATATTGCCCTGCGCATGTTCCGCCCGCGGCAGAATTCGCTGATCGCGAAGAAGGCGGCGCGGATCGCGTTCGGCATCTTCGCCGCCGAGAGCTATCTCGCCCGCGCCGGGATACCGCGGTCGCTTGCGGATCTGGAGTCGCACCGGATCATCACCGGACAGTCGGGGAGCGGGGGCGAGATACGTGGTGCGGACGGCGACACGCGGCCGCTGCCCGGCCGTGTCGTCTTTTCCTCGAACAGTCCCGAGGCCACCATGGCGGCGCTGGTCAACGGTCTCGGCGTCGGCATCCATTGTGTCGCCTGGGCGCGCGGCTATGCCGATCTCGTGCAGATTCTGCCTGACGTGGACGCGGGGGGCGTCGATGTCTGGCTCGTCACCCATGAGGATCTGCGCCGCAGCGCCCGCATCCGTGCCATGTTCGACTTTCTCGCCGAGCGCCTTGCCGCCGATGCGCCCATCTTTGCCGGCCGCGCCCCACCGAACTGGCCGTTTCTCGGCGGTGCTCCCGCCGCGTCATGACCTCGCACCGGATCGTCCCCGTCAGGAGCGCCGGAACGGCCCGAGAGCGACGCACTGCCCGCGCTTCGCCCTTCGAGACGGGCCTTCGGCCCTCCTCAGGGCGAACGGGAACATGAATGCCGTTCGCCCTGAGCCCCGTCGAAGGGTGAACGGGGCATCTCGCGCTTCGGAATACCCCTTGCGGGGCTCCACGAGGGCGAAAGGGGACACAGTCCTACTGTTCGGCTGCGAGGCGTCTGTGCAGGAGAGCGAGATTGGCCTCGATCGCCGGCTCCCCGGGGGCGAGGTCACGCGCGCGCTCGAAATCCCGGCGTGCAGCCGCAAGGCGCCCGAGATCGAACGCCGCCGCGCCGCGATTGACATAGCCGCGCCAGTCTCCCGGTGCGAGGGCGATGGCCGTATCGCAATGCGCGAGCGCCAGAGCGGCACGGCCGGCGAGACGATGGCCGACGCACAGGAGTGCCTCGGCCGCTTGATAAAGGCGGATTTCGGTCGCCGTGCGCTGCGCCCGACTGGACGTCCGCACGCGCTCGGCATGGCGGATCGCCGTCTCCACACGGCCCGTGCGAAGGGCCTCGTTCGCCTGCCGCAGGCCGTCACTGCCGTGCAGCCAGATGGTCGTCGTCTGCGCCTGTGCCGCAAAACCGAGCACTATGGCGAGGAAAAGCCCAGAACCCCAGATCCGTTTCATCATCGGTCTCCTCATCGGAACGAGACCCGGGATGTGAGGGCATGCGCTGGTGCATGCAATTGCGCAAACGCGCCGAATGGATATTCAGAAATGTATGGAACGATGCAGGAAAGCGCGGCGGCGGTTCAGATCATCACCGTGCCAAGCCGGTTGCGGCGGCCGCGGCTCGGCATCTCCAGCGAGGTGATGCGCCAATAGGACTGCGCAGTGCCATCCGACATGTCCATCTTGAGCGGCAGGCCAAGCTCGGGCGCATAATAGAGCGTACGCGTCACCCGCTTGCTCCGGCCGTCGATGGTCAGCTCGGTGCTGACCTGGATCAGGAAGACCTCGAACTCGCCCTCGCGGATCGGCAGCGTCGTCTCTTCGAGAACCGCCATCGTCACCCACAGCGTGCCGGTCATGCCGCCGGCGGGATAGGTCGTCGTGCCGGCGAAGCTCGTCTCCTTGCCGACCGCGAGCGGAAACAGGGAATCGATGGCGGCGGTATCGAACTCGTTGACGAACTGCAGTGCGCCGTCATAGCCGGACAGCGAATAGAGCCCGCGATACTGCGTCCGCTCCGAGACGAGGCGGTCGTTCCAGCGGTACTGGAAGGTGGCGAGCGGACCGGACACGTCCACGACTTCGAGCTCGTAGCTTTGCCCGCCCATTGCGATCATCGCCCGCAGACCCTCTGGCAGCGGATAGGGCGCGCGGCGCTCCTCGGCGACATGGCAGGCGGCGAGCAGAAGGGTGAGCACGAGGGCAAGAAAGGCTGAAGCCGACCGCATCACGACTGGGGTTCCCGGATCGTTCGTTTCCTTGTAGCAGACAAGCCTTGCCGGAGAGAAGGGTACATCAGACCGCAGAGCGAATTTTCCCGGCAAATGTCATGCATCACCCGGCCCGATGGAACCGCCGCCGCAAACAGTGACAACACTGGCCGGCCGGCGGTCAGATGACGCCGCGGGAGCGGGCACGGTCGGGTGCGGGCGCGCCCCGGCCCGGCTTGCCGGAACGGTAGGCGCGTTCGGTGAGCGCGAGATTCTTTTTCAGTCGATCGCTGCGCGGCGCCAGCTCCAGCCCCTGCTCGAAGGCCCGGATGGCCTCCTCATAGCGCCCGAGGCGGAACAGGACGAGGCCGAGATTGTTGTAGGCCATCCAGCGATTGGAACGATGGGCGATCGCCGCGCGGCAGCTTTCCGCCGCGGCGTCGAACTGTTCGAGGAGATATTGTGCCGCGCACAGGTTGTTGAGCGCCTTGTAGAGCTCGCGATCCGAAACACCATATTTGAGGGCCTGCGAATAGAGTTCCGCCGCCTCCTCGGTATTGCCGCGGACCAGCGCGCTACCGGCCCGGTGAAGGATATCGGAGGGCTGCAACACCACCTCGAGCTTTTGTGCAGCGGTCCCCGGCGCCCAGAGCATTGCAACGAGAAGCAGCGCCAGCCAGTTTACTGAAAAACGCAAACGCATTGTTCCGAATCCTTCGGAAAAACGGAGGAACCGGCAATAATCTTATCACAACCGTCGATCGCGGTAAAATTCAACGATCGTTGCCACCTCGCGCCCCCTGCCGGCTGCCCTGCCGCGGGCGACTTCCGCGAAACGGCATCGCGAGAAGGTGCCAAAGGCCAAGCTCGCGCGAATCGCGCCAGCAGGTGAGTCCGATCTCGAGCGCGACGGGGCCCTTCTCGGGGCGCGCCTTGTAAG
>RFKS01000323.1 GCA_003694205.1 Alphaproteobacteria bacterium
CCCTCATCAAGCAGCGGATAGGGGTCGAGATGCGCGCCGACGAGGCGTCTGAGGTCAATGAGCTCCATAAAGCGCCTCCTTGAACGGACCGGCACCGATGCGACGATAGGTGGCAAGAAAGGTCTCACCCGCGTCACGGTGCGCGAGATAGGTATCGATGACGGTCTCCACGGCGTCGATGATCCCCTCGGCATCGAATCCGCGACCGGTGATCTCGCCGATCGCCGCGCTCTCGTCGGCCGAACCGCCGAGCGTGAGCTGGTACATCTCGGTGCCTTTCTTATCGACGCCGAGGATGCCGATATGGCCCGCATGATGATGGCCGCAGGCGTTGATGCAGCCGGAGATCTTGATGTGGAGTTCACCCACCGCGGCCTCGCGCGCGGTGCCGGCGAAGCGCTCCGACAGTTTCTGCGCGATCGGGATCGAGCGGGCATTGGCGAGCACGCAATAGTCGAGGCCGGGACAGGCGATGATATCACTCACGAGCCCGAGATTGGCGGTCGCAAGCCCGGCCGCGACGAGCGCCTCGTGGACAGCCGGCAGGTCACGCAGACGCACATGGGGCAGCACCAGATTCTGCTCGTGCGTGACCCGGATATCATCATGGCCGTAGCGCTCGGCGAGATCCGCCACCGTCTCCATCTGTTCCGCGGTCGCGTCACCGGGAATGCCGCCTTTCGGCTTGAGCGGGATGTTGAGGATGGCGTAGCCGGGCCGCTTGTGCGGGGCGAGATTGCGGTCCACCCAGCGGGCGAAGGCGGGATCGCGGCGTCTTGCCTCTTCGAAGGACGGATCGGTGGCGGGAAGCGCCTCGAAATCCGGGGTCACGAAATGCGCCCGGATGCGCGCGAGCTCGCGGACCGGCAGGTCATCGGACTGCGGCAGGATCCGGGCGAACTCAGCTTCCACCTGACGCGCGAATTCTTCCGCTCCGAGGGCATGGACGAGGATCTTGATCCGCGCCTTGTAGGCGTTGTCGCGCCGCCCGTGCTCATTGTAGAGGCGCAGGATGGCCTCGAGATAGGGGAGCAGATGCGCCTCCGGCAGGTGGGTGCGGATCGTCGGCCCCACGAAGGGCGTTCGCCCCTGCCCGCCACCGACGATGACCTCGAAGCCGCGACCGAGATCGGGATCGTCACGGAGAATGAGCCCGATATCGTGGAAACGCACGGCGGCGCGGTCATGTGGCGCCGCGGTGACCGCGATCTTGAACTTGCGCGGCAGGAACGAGAACTCCGGATGCAGCGTCGACCATTGCCGTATGAGCTCGGCATAGGGGCGCGGGTCGTCGATCTCGTCCACCGCGGCGCCCGCATATGGGTCTGCGGTCACATTGCGGATGAGATTGCCCGAGGTCTGGATCGCGTGCATGTCGACTTCGGCGAGTGCCTCGAGCACGTCGGGCATGTCGGCGAGCGCGATCCAGTTGTACTGGATGTTCTGGCGCGTCGTGAAATGGCCATAGCCGCGGTCGAATCGCCGCGCGATGTCGGCCAGCTTCCGCATCTGGCGCGGATTGAGGGAGCCATAGGGAATCGCTACCCGCAGCATATAGGCGTGCAGCTGCAGATAGACGCCGTTCATCTGCCGGATGAGCTTGAATTCCTCCTCCGACAGCTCGCCAGAGAGGCGTCGAGAGACGGCGGCGCGGAATTCCGCGATACGCTTGCGCACGATGACTTCGTCATATTCGTCGTAGCGATACATCCTTCGCTTCCTTCAGCCCGCGGCTGCCTCCTTGCCGAGATCGGGGCGTACGGTGGGCCCGAGTGCGCGGATAATCTCGCGATTGCGCACCGGCCAGGGGCGTCCGTCGGTGTCGCGCTCGGCGGCGACCAGCGCCACGAGTTCGACGCGGCTTGCCGCATTGTCCGCCTGTGCACGCGCCAGCAGGGCTGCAGCATCTTCGGCACTTTCGGCAAAGGCTGCCGCACGCGGATCGTCGGACCAGGAGCCGTCGGCGGTGAGCCAGACGGCGCGGCCGCTCATAATCTCGTTCGCCGTCACGATCTGGCCCGGACCCGGCCGGAGGCTGTTCACCACGCTCATGGGTTGCTGCCTCCTGCCGCCATCGCGGGCGCAAGGCCCGCCTCCCGGGCAATGTGTGAAAGGGCCTCGGGCCGCTCGCGTGCAAGCGCCGCGACCGCGCCGATGACGAGGAGCGCGGGGCTTTCAATCGCGTGGTCCGCGATGATGTCGACCAGTTCGTCGAGACGCCCATGGACGCGCCGCTCGCTGCCATGGGTCGCCCTTTCGATGACCGCGACCGGCAGCGCGGGATCGACACCGTCGGCGATCAGCTTGGCGGCAATCCCGCCCGCACGCGCGACGCCCATATAGACAACCAGCGTGCGGTCGGGACCGGCGAGTGCGCGCCAGTCGAGATCGCCGCCCGCCTGCACATGGCCGGTGACGAAGGTGACCGCCGAGGCATGATCGCGATGGGTGAGCGGGATCTGCGCCGTCGCCGCGGCACCGCAGGCAGCGGTGATGCCGGGGATGACCTCGACCGCGATGCCGGCCTCGCGCAGCGCCGCAATCTCCTCGCCGGCGCGGCCGAAAAGCATGGGATCGCCACCCTTGAGCCGTACCACGCGCCGCCCGGCCCGGGCGTGCGCGATCATCAGCCTCGCAATCCCGTCCTGCCCGATGCCGTGATCGCCCGCCCGCTTGCCGGCGTGAATGCGATGCGCCTCGCGCCGCGCATAGTCGAGAATCTCCGGATTGACCAGCCGGTCGTGAATGATGACGTCGGCTTCCCCGAGCGCGCGCTGCGCCTTCAGGGTCAGGAGTTCCGGATCGCCGGGGCCGGCACCGACGAGCTGCACGAGCCCGCCGGCGCCACCCGCCGCCACATCGTGCGCCAGTTTCTCGACATGGGCGGTAAAGGATTTTTCGTCGCGGTGCGCGAGGTCGCGCGCGGTATCGTCGGCGAACAGCCCTTCCCAGAAGCGACGCCGCGCGCCGGCATCGGGCAAGAGTGCCTTGAGGCGGGCGCGAAAGGTACCGGCACGGGCGATCAGGCGTCCGATATCCGGTGGCAGCCAGGTCTCGATTCGCGCCCGCAGCTTGCGCGCAAGAACCGGCGCCGCGCCGCTGCTCGATATGGCGACGAGTAGCGGCGTCCGGTCGACGATGGCCGGGGTCGTGAAATCGGACAGGGTGGGACGGTCGACGACATTGACCGGCACCCCGGCCCGACGCAGGAGCGCGGCGATGCGCGCGTCGCTGTCCCCGTCGCCGCTTGCGACATAGGCCAGATCGACACCATCGGCATCCGCCGGCAGGAATGCGCGCTCGTGCCGCTCGACCCGCTCATGCGGCAGCGCGGTAACGGAAGCGCCATGGGTAACCCAGCGAATTCTTGCCGTCGTGCGCGCGAGAAGGTGCAGTTTGGCGAGCGCTGCCGCCGTGCTGCCGACGAGCAGCACCGTCTTGTCCGCGGTTCGATAAAAGACCGGCAGGCTATCCATCGTCGGCGAACCCCGTTTGACGGCTTCACTGCGGAAGGCGCGGCCTCCCATCCATGAGCTAGGAAGGATGGCAGGAGACGGCAAACGAGGAATTCTTGGCGGCCGGCGTAGAAAATATTGCAGGCAACGCGGCGACGCCGATTGCGGATGGCCCGGAACGGGACCAACGGGCGCGGCTTGAGAGCCCGCAGGTTGACGGCATCAGGCCCGTATCCGGGCCGTGCCTAGTCCTCCGCGTCAGCAAGCTCTTGCAGAAAATAGGTGAGGACCAGCGCATCGCGCCGCGCCCGCTGCTCGAGATTGGCCGCCGCCGCGTGCCCGCCCTCGATATTTTCGAAATAGAGCACGTCATGGCCTTGCGCCATCATCTTCGCCGCCATCTTGCGCGCGTGCCCGGGATGCACCCGGTCGTCGCGCGTCGAGGTGGTGAGAAAGATCGGCGGATAGACGACGTCGGCGCGGACATTCTGATAGGGCGAGTAGCGTTCGATGAAGGCCCGTTCCTCGGGAATGTCGGGATTGCCGTACTCGCCGATCCAGGACGCGCCGGCGAGCAGCTTGTGATAGCGCAGCATGTCGAGAAGTGGCACCGCGGAGACGACGGCGCCGAAGAGCTGCGGATAGCGCACCATGGTGGCGCCAACGAGCAGGCCGCCGTTCGAGCCGCCATAGATGCCGAGACGCCGCGTGGACGTCACCTTGCGTGCCACGAGATCCTCGGCCACTGCCGCGAAATCCTCATAGGCGCGCGGCCGGTTCTCCTTGAGCGCCGCCTTGTGCGAGCGCGGTCCGAACTCGCCGCCGCCGCGGATATTGGCGACCGCATAGGCGCCGCCCCGCTTGAGCCATTCGATGGCAAGCG
>RFKS01000033.1 GCA_003694205.1 Alphaproteobacteria bacterium
CATTCCGGGGGCCGCCGAAGTGCCGTATCTGACGAGCACGACGGCGCTTGAGCTGGAGGAGCTGCCGCGCTCGCTGATCGTCGTTGGCGGCGGCTATATCGGCTGCGAGCTGGCGCAGATGTTTGCCCGTGTGGGCGTCGCGGTAACACTGGTAACGCGCCGCCGGCTCCTGCCCGAAGCGGAAGCCGAAATGGTGCAGGCGCTCACCGGCTATCTCTGCGATGAGGGGCTGGTGGTCGAGAGCGGGCTGGCTTACCGCGGCATCGCGTCCACCGGCGACGGCGTCCGGCTGGTGGTCGAGCAGGGCGGGCAAGAGCGGACGCTCGCCGCGGAACGGGTGCTCTTCGCCACCGGCCGGCGTCCGAACACGCAGGATCTCGACTGCGCGGCCGCGGGTATCGAGACCGCACCCGACGGCGCCATCATCGTTGACTCTCATATGCGCACGAGCCGCGCCAGCATCTATGCCGCGGGCGATGTCACCGGGCGTGACCAGTTCGTCTATATGGCGGCCCTTGGCGGCAAGATCGCGGCGCGCAATGCGCTCGAAGGCGACCGTCACGCTTATGACAATCACGCCATGCCCTGGGTCGTCTTCACCGACCCGCAACTCGCCGGCGTCGGTCTCGGCGAGGCGCAAGCGCGTGCGGCGGGGTTCGAGCCAAAGGTCTCGGTGCTGCCGCTCGACGCCGTTCCACGGGCGCTCGCTGCGCGCGACACCCGGGGGATGATCAAGCTCATCGCCGACCGGCAGACGGATCGCCTGATCGGGGCCCAGATCCTGGCGCCCGAGGGAGCCGACAGCATCGGGACAGCGGCGGTCGCAATTCGCACCGGTCTCACGACGCGCCAGCTCGCCGACATGATCCTTCCCTATCTCACCACCGTCGAGGGCCTGAAGCTGGCCGCACAGGCCTTCGACAAGGACATCGCCAAGCTCTCCTGCTGCGCCGGCTGAGGCGCCCCGCAGCGCCCCCGAACCCGGCAAGCCTTGCCCGGCAAGAACCATCGCGGCGCCGCAAAAGAAGTCCCTCTCGCGGCAAGTTCTGCCACGAACTCATGTGGATAGGCCGGCTGGCACGCCTCCTGCTTCGGTCTCGTCGAGCATTTGCTCTGGAGGGCAAGAACGCCCTCAGCATCTCTAGAAAGGAGACGAACGATGGCCTTAGCTTTTTCGGTAAACACGAACCCAGGGGCTTTGACAGCCTTGAAAGCGTTGAACTCGACCAACCAGTCACTTTCGGTGACGCAGAACCGCATCAACACCGGCTTCAAGGTGGCCGGTGCTGCCGACGGTGCCGCGATCTTCGCGATCGCGCAGAACCTGCGCGCCGATGTGGGTGGTCTCAACGCCGTGCAACAGGTCCTTGACCGCTCGATCTCGGTCGTCGACGTGGCGCTCAATGCCGCGGAGACGATTTCGGATCTGCTCGTCTCGCTGCGTGAGAAGGCGGTGGCGGCGTCCGATCCGGGGCTCGATGCGGCCAGCCGCACGGCGTTGCAGGACGAGTTCCAGCAGATCCGGGCGCAGATCGATTCGACCGTTGCCAGTGCAGACTTCAACGGCACGAACCTGATCAAGGCGACCCCGGACTCGGTGTCGGCCATCAACGTCAACGGCTCGACGGTCTTTACCATCACCGGACAGGACCTCGGTGCCGCGACGCTTGGTGTCGCCAGCGCTTTCGCCACCGCCACCGCGGCGGCGGCGGCCGTCACCTCGCTGGACACGGCGGTGACCACCGTCAACACCGTGCTCAGCAAGCTCGGTTCGGGCCAGAACCGCCTGCAGCTTCAGAAGGACTTCACGACCAATCTGAAGGACTCGCTCGAGGTCGGCATCGGCAATCTCGTCGATGCGGATCTGGCACGCGAGTCGGCAAGCCTGCAGGCGCTGCAGGTCAAGCAACAGCTCGGCCTTCAGGCACTGGGGATCGCCAACCAGGCGCCCTCCTCGGTGCTGGCCCTCTTCCGCTAAGCGACCTCGACGGGTGGAGCGCTGCTCCACCCGTTCTTTTCTTCCCCCTCCGCTTCGCCCCGCACCGGCAAGAATGACCCCCGCCGCGACGGGAAAATTTTCCTCCATGGCCGCTGTCGGACCAACCACGGCGCAGAAAAGGTAGGAGATAACAATAGATTAGAGGGATATGAAGAAATGGCACGCGACTTGCAGATCGGTCGGTAGCCGCCATGCACGTGGCGCTATGGGAAAGCCAGACCAAGGAGCAAGCACGATGGCATTCTCCGTCAACACCAATGCGAGCGCGCTCAGCGCACTCCAGCAGTTGACCAGGACGAACGGTCAGCTCAGCGAGACCCAGGAGCGGGTCAATACGGGCCTCCGCATTCGCGGTGCCAAGGACAATGCGGCGGTCTTCGCGATCTCGCAGAATCTGCGCGCCGATTTCGAGGGCTATAATGCGGTCAAACAGAGCCTCGACCGCTCGATCAGCGCGCTTGATGTCGCGCTTTCGGCAAGCCAGGCGATTGGCGATCTCCTGCTCCAGCTCAAGGAGCGTGCCGTGGCCGCCGCCGACGCCGGACTCGATACCGCGAGCCGCAACGCGCTGCGTCAGGACTTCGAGGAAATCCGCAATCAGATCACGACGATCATTCAGAATGCGGAGTTCAACGGCACCAATCTCATTGACGGCGGCACCGACCAGGTGGTCGCCATCACCACGCCCGACGCGCTGCAGAACATCACCATCGGGCACGAAAACATGTCCCCGGGCGGCAGCGTGATCACCTTCGGTCCCGCATCGACCTTCAATACCGCATCGCAGGCGCAGTCGCTCGTCGCCAAGATCGATGCCTCGATCGCCAATCTCAGCGATTCGCAGACGCGTCTTGGTGCGGGTGCCAAGGCGCTGCAGACCCAGCGCGACTTCACGGACGTGATCCAGGACAGCCTCGAGGTCGGCATCGGCAATCTGGTGGACGCCGATCTGGCACGCGAATCGGCGAAGCTTCAGGCCCTGCAGGTGAAGCAGCAGCTTGGCCTGCAGGCGCTCAGTATCGCCAACGGCCAGCCGCAGTCGATCCTCTCGCTGTTCCAGTAGAAGGCCTGATCCGGATCGGGCTTTCCCACGCCAATCCTGCCGGGGCGAGCGCCAGCGCTCGTCCCGGTCATGGCGTGCCGGCCGCTGCCGCCGCGACGTCGGCACGCCGCAATCCGGTACCGAACGCCACCACCTCGATCGCCATCAGCGCGCCGCCAAAAAAGACCGGCACGCCGCGCAGTCGGTGGGTCTCGAAGCGCACATTCACGACCACCTCCGCACCGGCCTCCTGCGCCGCCTTGCGAAGGCGCAGTAGCGCCTCCCGGCGCGCCCGCTGCACCATTGCCTCGAGCACCGGGATGCGGCCACCGAAGATCTGCCGGAACACGACCGGAAGCGAGCGAATCGCCGCATGCGACAGGGCGACGCTGCCGCAGAG
>RFKS01000324.1 GCA_003694205.1 Alphaproteobacteria bacterium
CCCCGAGGCATTCGAACGCGCCCCCCGCCCGCGCCGCCGCTCCGGCGGTCGCCAGACGCCGCGATCGATCTCCTGTTCCGTCCGGTACATGGCTGCCAGCGTAAGACAAGCGACCGAACAAAACAAGAACAAACATATCGTGCGCAGACGTTTCTTCGCCCCTCCGCCGCTCAGTCGTCCTTGTCGTCCTCACCCATACGGTCGCGGATCTCGCCGAGCCGGTCATAGATGCCAAAGAAGACGTAATAGGCTTCCATGATGATGCGCCAGAGAAGCACCGCGACGGCGAAGAAGAGGAGCACGCCAAGGACGTGGCCGATGCCGCCCCCCATCCCCGCACCTGCCATCGTGCCGCCTCCGAAGAGCGCGCCGAGGGCGCCGAGCGTGATGGCGACAAGGCCGATCCAGTAGACGACCCGGATCACCTTCGGTGCGATCATGCGGTCAAAGCGCAGGAAATCCTTGAATTCAAATCCCTCATCCATGGCAGTACCTCCCTCTGTTGCCTCGCGGTTGCGACACCGATCGGCGTCCCATCCGGACTATGCCGCAAGGAGCGGACCTTGGCGAGGGGGACCGGTTCGGCGCCTCAAGGCCATTTTGCCTCGGGCGGCAGGGACATCAGGATGGCCTCGGTGTTGCCGCCGGTCATGAGGCCGAACTTGGTGCCGCGGTCGTAGAGCAGGTTGAACTCCACATAGCGGCCGCGTTTCTGGAGCAGGGCCTCGCGCTCCTCGGCCGACCAGGGCTTGTCCATGTGGCGACGGACGATGCGCGGATAGACATCGAGAAAAGCGCGGCCGACATCGCGAATGAAGGCGAAGTCCTCTTCCCAGTCGCCCGAATCGAGATAGTCGAAGAAAATGCCGCCGATGCCGCGTGCCTCGCCGCGGTGCGGGAGAAAGAAATATTCGTCACACCATTTCCTGAAGCGCGGATAATAGCCCGGATCGTGGGCATCGCAGGCGGCCTTGAAGGCGGCATGAAAGGCTTTCGTGTCATCCTCGCGCGGAAAGGTCGGGGTCATGTCCGCCCCGCCACCGAACCAGGCCTTGGTGGTCACGATCATGCGCGTGTTCATGTGCACCGCCGGCACGAGCGGCGACTGCATGTGGGCAACCAGCGAGATGCCGGACGCCCAGAAATGCGGATCGAGCTCGGCGCCGGGAATCTGCTTGTTGAACGGCTCCTTGAAGCGGCCGTAGACGGTCGAGATATTGACCCCCACCTTCTCGAAGACACGTCCGCGCATGATCGACATCTCGCCGCCGCCGCCATCACCGCCGTCGGCGTCCTCGCGCTGCCAGCGCGTCTTCTCGAAGCGTCCCGGGGGTCGGTCGGCGAGGGCGCCGCGGTGGCTGTCCTCGAGCGCCTCGAAGGCCTTGCAGATCGAATCGCGCAGCGACTCGAACCAGGTGGCGACGCGTATCTTGTGATCGTCCATGATCGGTGCTTCAGCTCCCATACCCTGTTTCAGAGGTTCCATCGGCCGACTCTCTCTCACCCGCGCCCTTGCCCGAAAAGGCATCAAGCTGTCGCAGCGCCTCCCCCGCGACCATCGCGACAGCCACGGCAACATTGAGTGAACGCGCCCCCGGCACCATGGGGATCCGCACGCGCGCCCCTGCCGCACCGTGAATCGCGGGCGGCACTCCCCCCGATTCCTGCCCGCAAAGCAGGATATCGTCCTTGCGATAGATCAAATCCGTGTAGTCCCGTGTTGCCCCCGTGGTGAGAAGGACGAGCCGGCGGCCGGCGGCCTGCCGCCAGCGCACGAAGGCCCCCCAGTCGTCGTGGGGGTGAAGGCGGGCGCGCTCCAGATAGTCGAGCCCGGCGCGGCGCAAGGCGCGGTCGGCGAGGGAAAAGCCGGCCGGCCCGATGATGTGTACGGTCAGACCAAGACAGGCTCCGAGCCGCAGGATGGTCCCCGTGTTCTGCGGGATGTCCGGCTGATAGAGTGCAATGTCCACGCGCGCGGGCGCTCCTGTTGCCCGATGGGATTCCGCTCTATAAGGCAAGGTCACGCGCCAGGAAAGGCGGTCTCAGGCATGCCCCGACAGTGACGAGAGCATCGAGACGTCGATGCCCATCATGGCCATCGCGCGCGGCCACATATTCTCCGGCTCGGTGCCGAAGATCAGCTCCTCATCGGCGGGACAGGTGAGCCAGCCATTGGCATGAATCTCGCGCTCGAGCTGGCCGGCGCCCCAGCCGGCATAGCCGAGCGCCAGGATCCGGTGTCGTGGTCCGCGTCCCTCGGCGATCGCCTTCAGGATATCGACGGTCGCGGTCAGCGCCACGGTCTCGCTCACCACCAGCGTCGAGTCCTGGATATAATCGGTGCTGTGCAGCACGAAGCCGCGCCCGGTCTCGACCGGTCCGCCGGCATGGATGGGCAGATCCGAGATCGGCTCCTCGACTTCGATGTCAAGCTGCTCGAGCAGCTCGCGGAATGTGAGCCCGCCCAGCAGCCGGTTGATGACGAGGCCCATCACGCCATCCTCGGTATAGGAGCAGATGTAGATCACCGCCCGCTCGAACCGCGGGTCCGGCATGCCGGGCATGGCAAGCAGAAGATGTCCTTCGAGAAACGTCTCTTCGCGCGACACGCCGCGAAATCCTTTCACATTCCTTCCTGGCCGGTCCGTGGGCCGGCGACAGCTGCTCTAGTGTGGGTATTTTTCTGCGCCGCGGCAAGGGCATCTCGGCGATTTGGCACAAGGGCCGCCGCTCAATATGCCGGGAATGTGATCAGGCGGGGCTGCACCGCGATCCTGTGCAACGCTATACTGCGGCGCACCCGAATGCCCCCCGAGTGGAAGAAGACGAGCAGGGGCCATGCTGATCCGACGCCAAGAGGCCTGGATGGAACGCGAGTCCGACGTCACCCCGGAGTCGCTCTATCGCAATCGCCGCGAGCTGATACGCGGCCTCGGTGCCGCGGCGCTCGCGGCGCCGCTTCTCGGCTGTGGCCCTGGCGGGGAGACGACGGAAAAGGAAGCGGATGCGCCAGCCGGCCGCTATGCCGGGGTGCCCGCCAATTCGCGTTACCGTGCGGAAGATGCGCCCACCGACTATGAGGCGGCGACCGCCTATAACAATTTCTACGAATTCGGCACCGGCAAGTCGGATCCCGCGCGTCATGCCGGTGCCATGGTAACCGATCCCTGGTCGGTCCGCGTCGAGGGCGCGGTCGAGCGGCCAGGCACCTATGCCTTCGACGATCTCGTGCGCCGGAGCGATCTCGAAGAACGCATTTACCGGCATCGCTGTGTCGAGGCCTGGTCGATGGTGATCCCCTGGATCGGCGTGCCGCTTGCCACCGTCATCGCGCGCCTCGGCCCCACCGCCGACGCGAAATTCGTCCAGTTCGAGACCCTCGCCGACCCCGCGGTCATGCCGGGGCTCAGCTATCCGGTGCTCGACTGGCCCTATGTGGAGGGTCTGCGCCTTGATGAGGCGATGCATCCGCTGTCGCTGCTCGCGGTCGGGCTTTATGGCCGCGTCCTGCCCAACCAGAACGGCGCGCCCTTGCGCCTCGTGGTGCCGTGGAAATACGGCTTCAAGTCGATCAAGTCGATCGTCGCGATCCGTTTTCTGGAACGACAGCCCGCGACATCCTGGAACCGCGCGGCGCCGCACGAATACGGCTTTTATGCCAATGTCAATCCGGAGGTGCCGCATCCGCGCTGGAGCCAGGCGAGCGAGCGGCGCATCGGCGAATTCCGGCGCCGCAAGACGCTGCCCTTCAACGGCTATGCGGATCTCGTCGCACCGCTTTATGCGGGCATGGACCTGCGCCGGAATTTCTAGGCCGATGCCAATGTCGAACCGTGCGCCTCTCGCTATCGGCAAGCCCTTGCTATTCCTTGCCCTCGCCTTGCCGGCGCTGTGGCTCGTCTGGCAATGGCTGGCGTTTGCCGCCGGTGCACCGCATCACCTCGGTTTCAATCCGCAGGAGACCTCCAACCGCTTCAGCGGCCTCTGGGCGCTGCGCTGTCTCCTTCTCACGCTCGCCCTTCGCCCCTTCTCGCAGGCAATCGGGAGGCCCTGGCCGCTTGCCCTGCGCCGCATGACGGGGCTTTATGCCTTCGCCTATGCGCTCATGCACCTCTCCAGCTATCTCGGTCTCGACCTCCTCTTCGACTGGAAGACCTTCACGCGCGATCTGCTCGAGCGGCCCTATATCGGATTCGGCATGGCGACGCTTGCCCTCCTGCTGCCGCTGGCGCTGACCTCGACTCGTCGTGCCGTGCGCCGGCTCGGTGCCCGCCGCTGGCTGGCGCTGCATCGCCTCGTCTATATTGCCGGAATTCTCGCCGTGTCGCACTTCCTGCTCCTCGCCAAGGGAGACCTCCGGGAGGCGCAGATTTATGCGGCCTTGATCGCCGGCCTGCTGCTTCTCCGCATTCCGCGCCGGTACTTCCTGCGCGACATCCGGGGGCAGCGCGCGCAGGGGCCGGCGAACGGTTGACCGGCGGAGCCGGAAGCGTCAGTTTCTCTGCCGGATACGGAACCTTGGTACCCAAAGGCCCGAAGATCCCATGTCGCAGCTTCCCAACTGGCTGACACTGTCGCGAATCTTCGCCGTTCCGCTACTTGTCGGCGCCTTCTATCTCGAGCAGCCGCTCGGCAGCTGGGTTGCATTCGTGCTCTTCGTGATCGCCGGCATCACCGACTATCTCGACGGCCTGCTGGCGCGCCGGCTCGGCGTGGTGAGTGCTCTTGGGCGTTTTCTCGACCCCATCGCCGACAAGCTGATGGTCGGCTCGGTTCTCATCATGCTGGTCGCCGAGGGCTGGATCGCGGGCGTGCATGTCGTGGCCGCGGTGATCATCCTGCTGCGCGAGATTCTGGTCTCCGGCCTGCGCGAGCATCTCGCCGAGATCAAGGTCTCGGTGCCGGTGACAAGGCTCGCCAAGTGGAAGACGATGATCCAGATGGTGGCGCTTGGCGCCCTGGTCTGGACAGAGGGCGGCGCGATGGTTGGCCTGCCGGCGCATCTCGTCGGCCTGATCGGGCTGTGGATCGCCGCCGTCTTCACGCTGGTCACCGGCTATGACTATCTGCGCGCCGGGCTGCGCCACCTCGGGGCGGAGCCGGAGGCATGATCCGCCTCGTCTATTTTGCCTGGGTGCGCGAGCGCATCGGGCGGGCCGAGGAAGCGTTCGACCTTCCCGCCGGCGTCACGACCGTCGCCGATCTGTGCGACCGGCTCGCGGACGGCAGCGAGGCCCATGCGGCGGCCTTTGCCGAGCGCGAGCGCCTTCGCGTCGCCGTCAACCAGGACCATGCCGACTGGTCAAGTCCGGTCGCGGACGGCGACGAGGTGGCCTTCTTTCCACCGGTGACCGGAGGCTGAGAATGGCCGAGGTGCGGGTGCAGGAGCAGCCTTTCAACCCGGCCGCAGAGCAGCGCGCCTGCGCGATCGGTCCGGACGTGGGCGCGGTGGTGACCTTTGTCGGCCATGTCCGCGGCAGCGAGGGTGTCGAGGAGATGATCCTCGAGCACTATCCGGGGATGACGGAGCGGGAGATCGCGCGCATTGCTGCCCAGGCGGAGCGCCGCTGGCCCCTTCTCGGCTGCCGCATCGTGCACCGTTACGGGCGGCTGCGCCCCGGCGAGCCCATCGTGTTGGTGCTCGCCGCGGCGGCGCACCGCAAGCCCGCATTCGAGGCCGCCGAATTCCTCATCGACTGGCTCAAGACGCGGGCCCCCTTCTGGAAGTGCGAGATCACCGCCGCCGGGCGACGCTGGGTCGACGCGCGCGAGAGCGACGACCGGGCCGCCGCCCGCTGGCAGGAGGAGCCGCCGCGATGAGGCCGTTCCCGGCGTCCACGCCGCCTGGTCTCTTTCTGCGCGAGGAGGCACTGATGCGTGGCGC
>RFKS01000325.1 GCA_003694205.1 Alphaproteobacteria bacterium
CAGCGGCACCGATCGCGAGTGCGGCCCAGAGCGGCAGCAGCGTGGCCAGCCCGACGATCAGCGCTGCCATGGCGAGACCGGCCGCAAGCGTCAGGAACACCACCGCGAAAACGAGGAGCAAGGCACGCCGCGCCGCGTCCGCGGCACAGCGTGCCAGTGTCTGCCGCAGGCCCATCCGTCTAGCGGCGCGAGACCAGCGCACCGACGAGAAAGCCGATGCCAAGGGCGGTGAGCACGGCGGTCAGGGGATGCTGCTCGATCGACTTGCCCAGCTCGTCGAGCGATTCCTCACCCCGTTCACGCGCTGCCTTGAGCCGCTCCGCGGCCCTCGCGCGCGCCTCCTCGCCACGCTCCTCGAGTGTTTCCCCCACAGCCTCGACCAGCGCCTTCATGTCCTCGCGCAGCTTCGACACATCACCCTTGATGGCGTCGATCTCGGTCGTGAAATCCTTGTTCGCCATTGCCTGCTCCTTTCCCCAACTGCGGTAAACCGATATCGCGCCAGATATAGGTGTCCGGGGAACGGAATCCAGTGGCAGGACAAAACATTATGCCGGCACGGTCAGCTTGAGGCTGCGCAGCAGATCGCTGATTCCGGCGGCCGCTTCCGACTGCGGGTGGCGGGCCAGCAGCGGCGCCTGGTGGCGGATGGCGTCGGTCACCCGCTTGTCGTGGCGGATGATGCCGGCGAGCGGTGGATCGATCTTGAGGAAGGTCTGGCACACCTTGCGCAGCGCCTCGTAGCTGCGCTCGCCGTCGCGTTTGGTGGGCGCCATGTTGACCGCGATGCGGATGTCGGCGGCGGGCATGCGCTGATGCACGAGCTTGATGAAGGCATAGGCGTCGGTGAGCGATGTCGGGTCCGGGCTCATCACGGTGAGCACGACCCCCCGGTGTTGCGACAGCGTCAGGACCGAAGGGTCGATGCCGGCGGCGAGGTCGAGGATGACATGATCATAGCGCGCGGCGAGGCGGGTGAGGTCCGCGCGCAGCCCGCGCAGGGTTTCGGGCGCGAGATTGCCGAGGGCACCGGAGCCCGACCGTCCCGCCAGCACGTCGAAGGCGCCGCGCCCGAAGTCCTCCGCCTCATAGGCGAGGACCGCCTCGGCGAGCGTGCAGTCGCCGGCGAGCACGTCGCCGATGTCGCGCGCCGGGGTCAGGCCGAGCTGGATGTCGATATTGGCGAGCCCGAGATCACCGTCAAAGAGCAACACCCGCGCGCCCTTGCGCGCCATCAGATGCGCGAGGCTGGCGGCGAGCCAGGTCTTGCCGACACCACCCTTGCCGCTGGCGACGGTGATGAATCGCTTTTCCAGTCTGTCCATCTGCTCTGGGGCCATGTCAGGAGATCCGTTCCTTGATGCGCGCCGCGGCCTTGGCCGACGGCAGGGTGGCGACGAGACGGGCGAGCCGCATCGGCGTCGGGGTCTCGAGCGGCTCGGCGACATAGGGGCTGCGGCTCATGCCGGCGAGAGCCAGCCGGCCGCCGCGGGCGACGGTGAGCAGGCTGCCATAGCGGCGGGCGCCATCGAGGCGCGTCGCGACGAAGCGGCGGGCGCCCATGCGGGCGAAGATGTCGGCCATCTCGGCGGCCTCGAGCGGGTCGATGCCCGCGGGCAGAACGAGCACCGGCTCGGCGTCGGCGGCCTTGAGCAGGCGCACCGCGCGCTCGAGCTCGTCAAGCGAGAAGGGGCTGAGGCCGCAGGTGTCGATAAGGGTGAGCGGCGCCGCGCCAGACACCGCCTTGGCCAGGGCGTCCGCCTCGTCGACGACCGCGACCTCGGTTTCCATCAGCGTGCCATAGTGCTCAAGCTGCTGGGCGCCGCCCGACTTGACGGTGTCTGTGGTGATGAGCCGCACCGGGCGCCCGTTCACCACCGCCTCGGCGGCGAGCTTGGCGAGCGACACCGTCTTGCTGGCGACGGGCGGCCCGATGAACATCAGCGGCCGCGGTGCCTCGAGCGCCAGGGGCGCGAAGCCGATGAGCGACTCGAAGGCCGCCGCAAGGGCCTCGGCCAGCGTCTCGGCGTCATGCCGGGCGGCGAGCTCGACGACGCGTTCGCCGAGCGCGAAGGGAAAGCCGTGATGCGCGATCGCCGCCTTGAGCTCCGCCATGTCGAAGGGCCGTGAGCGCGCGCGCTGTGGCCGCCGCTCGTCGCTGATCGCGGGCGAGGGCCTGGGACGCGGCGCCTTTGGCGGACGCTGCGGCAGGAGGCCCTGCTCGACCGCCGCGGTGACGCGGACACTGCCCCCCTTCCTTGCCTGCTCGACCGAAACGATGATGGCGTCCGGACCCATGGTGTCACGCACCAGGGCCATCACTTCCTTCATCGTTTTCGCGCTGAAAGTCTTGAGACGCACGGTTGTTCTTCCCTGTCTGGCCGCTCAGAGCTGTCCCAGCGTGCGGAGCTTCGCCTTGGGATGGATCTCGCTTTGCGACAATACGGTCGTGGAGGGGCGGATGCGCTCGATGATGGTGCGCACATAGGGCCGCATATTGGGGCTCGTCAACAGCACCGGGCTCTCGCCGCGGCTCGCCATGCGGTCATAGAGCGCGCGAAAGGCGGTCATGAATTCCTGCAGGGTGGAGGGCGCCATGGCGAGCTGCCGCTCGTCGCCGTCACCGACCAGCGCCTCGGCGAAGGCCTGCTCCCAGCGCGGCGACAGGGTAACGACCGGAATCACGCCATCCTCGCCCGCGGCCGCGGCGGAGAGCTGACGCGCGAGTCGCGTCCGGACGTGCTCGGTGATGCGCACCAGATTGCTGGTGCCCGACGCGGCCTCCGAGATGCCCTCGAGAATTGTCGGCAGATCGCGAATAGAGACGCGCTCGGCGAGCAGGTTCTGGAGCACCCGCTGGATGGTCGAGACCGAGACCTGGTTGGGTACGAGGTCGCTGACCAGCTTGCGCTGCTCCGCCGGCAACTCGTCGAGAAGCTTCTGCGTCTCGGCATAGGACAGGAGATCGGGCATGTTCTCCTTGATCATTTCGGTCAGATGCGTGGTCACCACGGTCGCCGCATCGACCACGGTATGGCCGCGGAAGGAGGCCTCGTCGCGCATCGACTGGTCGACCCAGGTTGCGGGCAGGCCGAAAGCGGGTTCCTTCGTCTTCTCGCCCGGCAGGGCGACCTCGCCACCTTGCGGATCCATGACCAGATAGAAGCCCGGTTTCACCTCGCCGCGCGCGACCTCGGTCTCCTTGATGCGGATCGAATAGGCGTTCGTCGGAAGCTGCATGTTGTCGAGGATGCGCACCGAGGGCATGACGAAGCCCATCTCGCTCGCGAGCTGTCGGCGCAGGGCCTTGATCTGGTCGGTGAGGCGGTAGCCGCTGTCCTCGTTGATGAGCGGCAGCAGCCCGTAGCCGAGCTCGAGCCGGATCTGGTCGAGGGCAAGCGCCGCCGCGATCGGCTCCTCCTTGGTCTCGCTCGCCGCCTCCTTGGTCTTCGCGTCGGCCGCCGCCAGGTCGCGACGGGTGCGCCGGTCGACGAGAAAGGTCACGTAGCCAAGCGTGCCGCCGAGAACGGCGAAGGGAAGCAGCGGCAGCCCCGGCATCAGACCGAGCAGCAGCAGCAACGCGGCGGAGACCCCAAGAGCCTTCGGATAGGCGGTGAACTGTCCGAGCAGCGCCTTGTCGGTGGCGCCGTCCGAGCTCGCCTTGGTGACGATGAGGCCCGCCGCAGTGGAGACGATGAGCGCCGGGATCTGGCTCACGAGGCCGTCGCCGACGGTGAGCACGGTATAACGCGAGACCGCGTCGCTGAAGGACATGTCATTGATGGCGACGCCGATGACCATGCCGCCAATGATGTTGATGAGCGTGATCAGAAGCCCGGCGATGGCGTCGCCGCGCACGAATTTGGCGGCACCGTCCATGGCCCCGAAGAAGGTGCTCTCGTCCTCGAGGTGCTTGCGCCGTGCCTTGGCTTCCGCCTCGTTGATGAGGCCGGAGGAAAGGTCGGCGTCGATCGCCATCTGCTTGCCCGGCATCGAATCGAGCGAGAAGCGGGCGGCGACCTCGGCGATGCGGCCCGAGCCCTTGGTGATGACGATGAAATTGACGATGATGAGGATGGCGAAGACGATAAGCCCGATCACCACCGCGCCGCCCATCAGGAACTCGCCGAAGGCCTGGATGACATGGCCGGCGGCGTCGGTTCCCGTGTGCCCCTTGGCGAGAATGAGCCGCGTCGAAGCGAGATTGAGCGACAGCCGCAGCATTGTCGCGATGAGCAGGATGGTGGGGAAGGCGGACAGCTCGAGCGGCCGCTGAATGAACAGGCTGGTCATCAGGATGAGGACCGAGAAGGTGATCGAGGCCGCGAGTGCGAAGTCGAGCAGCCACGGCGGCATCGGCATGATCAGCATCAGGATGATGCCGACGACACCGAGGGCGAGCGCGACGTCGCTGCTGCGCGCGGCACCGAAGGCGCCGGCGAGCCCGCCCCCCGCACCGGTCGTCGCCGCTCCCGTCGTCGCTCCGTCACTCATCAAACCGACTCCAACCTATGATCGCCGGGACCGCCGGCCGGCGCTGGCGTTCCATCCGTTCTCGTGCGAATCGTCCTCAAAGCGATGCCGCCTGCGGCCGCTCGCCGGGTGCCGGTACCGGGATGCCCTCCGCCTGATACTGGTTCAGCTTGTTGCGCAGGGTGCGGATGGAGATGCCGAGGATGTTGGCAGCATGGGTCCGATTGCCGAGGCAATGATTGAGCGTGTCGAGGATGAGATCGCGCTCGACATCGGCCACCGTGCGGCCGACAAGCGGCCGCACCGGTGAACCGCCGCCGTCTGCCGCCGTTGCGCCATCCTCGGCCGCAGCCGTCGGCGGCCGCGAGCCGTCGGGCAGCAGGATGGCGTCGAGCCCGATCTCGGGTCCCGAGGCGAGGAGCACGGCGCGATGCAAGGTGTTCTCGAGTTCGCGCACATTGCCCGGCCAGGGATAGGAGCGAAGCGCCGCCCGCACCTCGCTCGACAGCGGCCGGTAGGCAATGGAGTTCATCTCCGCGAAGCGCTTGGCGAAATGATCGGCAAGCGCGTCGATATCGGCCGGCCGCGCGCGCAGCGGCGGGATGTGGAGATTGACGACATTGAGACGGAAGAACAGGTCCTCGCGGAAGGTGCCCTTGCGCACCTCCTCGGTGAGATCGCGGTTCGAGGTCGCAATGACGCGGATGTTCACCTTCACCGGCCGGCTGCCGCCGACGCGGTCGATCTCGCGCTCCTGCAGCGCCCGCAGCAGCTTGGCCTGGAGCCGGATGTCCATCTCGGAGATCTCGTCAAGCAGCAGGGTGCCGCCGTCGGCTTCCTCGAACTTGCCGATGCGTCGCGCCACGGCGCCGGTGAAGGCGCCCTTTTCGTGGCCGAAGAGTTCGGATTCGAGAAGATTCTCGGGGATCGCCGCACAATTGACCGAGACGAAGGCCTGGCCGGCGCGGTGCGACTTGCTGTGCACGACCCGCGCGAACACCTCCTTGCCGGTCCCCGACTCGCCGGTGATCAGTATACTGGCCTCGGACGGCGCCACCTGCTCGGCGAGCCGGACAACGCGCTGGGTCGCCGGGTCGCGGAAAATGAAGGTGGTGTCGTCCTCGGCGACGGCCGCGAGCACCGCCGCGATCAGCTCCGCATCGGGCGGCAGCGGAATGTACTCCTTCGCGCCATCGCGAATGGCCTGGGCCGCCGCCCGGGCATCGGTCCCGACCCCGCAGGCGACGAGGGGAAGGGAGAAGTGCTCGCTCTTGAGCTGGACCACGAAGGCCTTGATGTCGACCGCCACATCGACCATCAGCAGGTCGGCGCCGCGGCTGCGCAGGATGCCGAGCGCCGATTCCGGGTCGGCGGCGTGCGTCACCTTGGCGCCCTTGGCGACGGCAATCGCCGTCGCCTCGCCGAGCTGGCCGTTCAGTTGTCCCACGATCAACAGACGCATCGTTTCTTCTCCTTCGTCGCCCCGCGCATGTCTCCCCGCGCGCCGGCAATTCCTTCGCTATTTGAAGTGCATGACCTTCTTTGCCGGAGGCAGCACCGTATTGATCAGCATCTCGAGCCGCCGCGGGTTCTCCTTGCGGCTGATCGAGGAGACCCCCATCGAGTAGACGGTGGTCAGCAGGCTTTCGTCGGTCGCCATGCGCTCGGCCTTGGTGGCGAGCGGCAGAAAGACGAGATGGGCAAGCAGGGCACCATAAAGCGTGGTCAGCAGAGCCACCGCCATGGCCGGCCCGATACGCGTCGGATCGTCGAGCGATCCCAGCATCTGCACGAGTCCGATCAGGGTGCCGATCAGCCCCATCGCGGGGGCCACCTCGCCGGCGCGGCGGAGGATGTCGATCGAGCGGTTGTAGCGGTTCGCCGCCGCATGGGCCTCGCGTTCGAGGATTGCCTCCGCCTCCTCGGGCGTCGAGCCGTCGAGAATGAGCTGGCAGGCCTCGCTGAGGAAGGGATCCTCGCGCAGCGAGGGCAAGA
>RFKS01000326.1 GCA_003694205.1 Alphaproteobacteria bacterium
GCTCTCGGCCCGCGGCTATCACCGGGTGCTCAGGGTCGCGCGCACGCTTGCCGACCTCGAAGGGGCCGCGACCATCGCCCGCAGCCATATCGCCGAGGCGCTGAGCTATCGCCGGATCGCGCCGGCGGCACGGCTCTGAGCGCGGCCGCCGCATTTTCCGTCTTTTTCTCGCCGCGCCTGCCGCCTAGGCTGCAGGCCATGATCGGGATCGAGAGACTGCGCGCCGCCATCGCCGTCTATGGCAAGCCGCGGCTTGTCGCCATCTTCGGCTTCGGCATGGCGAGCGGTTTTCCGCTCACCCTTACCCTGTCGACGCTCGCCTACTGGCTCGCGCGCGAGGGGGTGTCGAAGACCGACATCGGACTTTTCGCCGCACTGACCACCCCCTATGCGCTGAAATTCGTCTGGGCGCCGCTCGTCGATCGCCTGCGCCTGCCGCTCTTCGGACGCCTCGGTGCGCGCCGCGGCTGGCTCCTCTTCACGCAGGCGCTGCTCGTCCTCTCCATCCTCGGCCTCGCCGCCCAGGACCCGACGCAGACGCTTGGCACGATGGCGGTCTTCGCCTTTCTTGTCGCCTTCTTCTCGGCGACCCAGGACATCGTCATCGACGCCTACCGCATCGAGCTTCTCGATGAGGCGGAACAGGCGGCGGGCGCGGCCATGAACACCTTCGGCTATCGCACCGCCAATCTTCTCGCCGGCGCCGGTGCGCTGCTGCTCGCCGACCACCTCGACTGGTCGACGGTCTACGCCCTGATGGCGCTGCTTGTCCTGCCGGGAGCGATCGCGGCGCTCGCCATCGGCGAACCGGCGCGCCACGATACGGCGATCGCCGCCGAGGATGAAGACGCGGTGCGGACGTATCTCGCGCGCCGGACCCGCTGGCCGTCCTGGCTGGCAACCGCCGGCGCATGGCTTCACGCGAGCGTCGTCGTTCCCTTCATTGAATTCCTGCAGCGGCCGGCGGCCCTCCTCATCCTTCTCTTCGTGCTCGTCTACAAGCTCGGCGATGCCATGGGGCAGCTCATGATGCCGCCCTTTCTCGTCGATCTCGGCTTCGACAACAGCGAGATCGCCTTTGCCAACAAGACCGTCGGCTTCGTCGCGCTGATGGCCGGCACCGCCCTTGGCGGATCGCTCACCTATGCCATCGGTCTGTTCCGGGCGCTGCTCGTCACCGGGCTCTTCATGATGCTGACCAATCTCATGTTCGCGGCGCTCGCCCTTGTCGGTCATGACGTATGGTTTCTTGCGCTCGCGGTCGGGCTCGAGAATTTCGCCTCGGGAATCGGCCTCGTCGTCTTCATCGCCTATCTTTCGGGCCTCTGCCATCTCGCCTTCACCGCGACGCAATATGCGCTGTTGTCCTCCCTTGCCAGTGTCGCCCGGACCTGGATCGGTGGGCCCTCCGGTGCCCTCGCGGAAACGGTGGGCTGGTTCGACTTCTACATCCTGACGACACTTGCCGCCTTGCCCGGACTGGTGCTCCTGTGGCTCTTGTGGCGGCGCGGCTTTACGGCCCGGGATGCGGCGCAGACGCCATCCTGAAACCGGGTACCCGGCGGCGACGCGACTTTCTGTTGAGATCGGTCGCGCACTCGGTCAGACTGCGCCCCTGTATGGACAGGACGCCGGCGGCCGGCCCCCGGCATCGCGGCAAGGCGACGGGGACGGAGCAGGCAGGTGACGAGGGACATGACAGGCGAGGAACAGGCCCTGTGCGCCGACGGAGAGCCGCGGCCCGCGATCTATGTCCGTGCCGGCGCCCTCGAGGTGCGCTGCGCCCGTGACGCGGCGGAGATGGAGGCGGCACAACGCCTGCGTTATCGCATCTTCTACGAGGAAATGGCGGCCCGGCCGACCCCGGCGATGCGGCGCCAGCGTCGCGACATGGACGCCTATGACCCGCTGTGCGACCACCTGCTCGTGCTCGATCACGCGCGCCCAGCCGACGAGCGCGTGGTCGGCACCTACCGGCTGCTGCGCGAAGAGGTGGCGCTGCGGCATTCTGGCTTCTATTCGTCGCAGGAATATGATCTGTCGCCGCTGATGAGCGACGGCTTCCGGTCCCGCATGCGGCACCAGGGCCAGCTTCTCGAACTCGGGCGGTCCTGCGTCCATCGCGACTATCGCACGAACACGACGATCAGCCTGCTGTGGAAAGGCATCGCCAGCTATCTCTATGAGCACAATATCGCCTATCTTTTCGGCTGTGCCTCGCTGCCGGGGACCGATCCCGAGCCGCTCAGGCTGCCGCTCGCCTATCTCTACCACCACCATCTCTGTCCGCCCGAGTTCCGCGTCCGGGCGGTACCCGGGCGGCATGTGCCGATGGACCGTCTGCCGGCCACGGCGGTCGATGTCCGCGCCGCCCGACGGGCGCTGCCGCCACTCATCAAGGGCTATCTCCGTCTCGGCTGCTTCATCGGCGACGGCGCCGTCGTCGACCATCAGTTCGGAACCACGGATGTCTTCATCCTGCTCCCGGTCGAGCGGGTCACGCGGCGCTATTCCGAGCGTTTCGGCACGCCCCGAATCGACGGCAATGGTGGCGGTTTTGACGCTACGCGGGAAAGCGATTAGGGAACGCGCGCGGCGGCGCCGGCACGGTGGCAAGCCCGCCATCCGGCAGGCACCGGCGCGGATGCTTGGACAATCCGGCAAGACGCACGAGGAGATCCGATGACGACCCTGAGCGAGACCCTTTCCGCCCTCCATCTCGATGCCGCCGCGTACCGCGACGGGCCGCTCACCGTCCGCTCGCCGATCGACGGCCGGGAGATCGCGCGGCTCACCTCCGATAGCGCCGACGATGTGGCGCGCAAGGTTGCGGCCGCGGTGGCCGCCTTCACGACCTGGCGCCAGCGACCGGCACCGCAGCGCGGCGAGCTCATCCGCCTTTTCGGCGAGGAACTGAGGGCGCACAAGGAACCGCTCGGACGGCTGGTGACGATCGAGTGCGGCAAGATCCTCGAGGAGGGACTGGGCGAGGTCCAGGAGATGATCGACATATGCGATTTCGCCGTCGGTCTCTCGCGCCAGCTTTACGGACTCACCATCGCGTCGGAACGGCCGCAGCATGCGATGCGCGAGACCTGGCACCCGTTGGGACCGGTGGCGGTCATCTCGGCCTTCAATTTTCCTGTCGCCGTCTGGGCGTGGAATTTTGCCATCGCCATCGTCTGCGGCGACCCGGTGGTCTGGAAGCCGTCGGAGAAGACGCCGCTTTCGGCCCTCGCCTGCCAGGCGCTCTTCACCCGTGCTGCGGCGCGTTTCGGATCGGCGCCGGAGGGATTGTCGGAGGTTGTCATCGGCGATCGGGCGGTCGGCGAGGCGCTGGTCGACGACCCGCGCATCGCGCTTGTCTCGGCCACAGGGTCCTGTGCCATGGGCCGCGCCGTCGGTCCGCGTGTGGCACAACGCTTCGGCCGCGTCCTGCTCGAGCTCGGCGGCAACAATGCGGTGATCGTGGCACCCAGCGCCGATCTCGAGCTCGCGGTGCGCGCCATCACCTTCGGCGCCGTCGGCACCGCGGGCCAGCGCTGCACCACGACCCGGCGTCTCATCGCCCATGAGTCGGTGTTCGACGGGCTCGTCGGGCGCCTGCGCCGGATCTATGATTCGATCACCATCGGCAACCCGCTTGAAGGCCATCTCATGGGCCCGCTCATCGACGGGCGTGCCTTCGAGGCGATGGAAGCGGCGCTCGCCCAGGCGCGCACCGAAGGCGGGCGTGTCCATGGCGGCGGACGTGTGCTCGCGGACCGCTACCCGGAGGCCTATTATGTCCGTCCCGCCCTTGTCGAGATGCCCGAACAGAGCCCGATCATGTTGCGCGAGACCTTCGCGCCGATTCTCTATGCCGTCCGCTATCGCGGCCTCGATGAGGCGATCGCTCTGCAGAATGCGGTGCCGCAGGGGCTGTCCTCGGCGATCTTCACGAATGATGTGCGCGAGGCGGAGCGCTTCGTCTCGGCGACCGGCTCGGACTGCGGCATCGCCAATGTCAATATCGGCACCTCGGGGGCGGAGATCGGTGGCGCTTTCGGCGGCGAGAAGGAGACCGGCGGCGGCCGCGAATCGGGATCGGATGCGTGGAAGGCCTATATGCGGCGCCAGACCTCGACCGTGAACTACGGTTCCGAACTGCCGCTGGCGCAGGGGATCCGGTTCGAACTCGGCGACGACTGACGGCGCCGGCCGTCGCGCCCGCGGCACGGCCTGCCGCAAGTCGCTCGCCTCGGCCTTGGATGCGGCGATAGGATCCCGCTCGGGGTAGATGAGGGAGCGATCCGTCCGATGACAGAAGGGCGACAGGCGAGCCGCGCCTTGCGCCGGGACGCGGCGATGTTGTTCATCGCCGGCAGCCGGTGGAACGGTGCGGGGAGGGCATGATCCGTCGTTTCCTGCAGGCGCCGCCGCACCGCGCGGCGGCCTGGCCGCGGTGGCCCCTTCACGCGCTGCGCGCGGTCCCGCATAATGGCAACGGGGAGGACCCCGATGCAGCCATGGCCGGTCCGACGATGACGCCCATCTTCCGCTCGCGCGAACAGGCCTTCTGGATGTTCCAGGGGTTCGGCTGGCTCGCCTATGCGGCGGTGCGCTTCTTTCACGGGCTGACCATCGGCTGGGGCTGGGACTATATCGACACCACAATGGTGGCGACGGTTACCGGATTCCTTCTCACCACGATCCTGCGCTATCTCTACCGACCGATCCGCAACCGGCCTCTCGCCGTCGTCGTTGCCGCGACGATCCTTTTCTGTGGCCTGTTCGCGCTCGTCTTTTCGGCCATCGAGGTGACGGCGGTCGCCTGGTACGATCCGCGCGGCATCGTCGATCTCGGCCTGTTCGAGAACGCCATGTTCGACGGTTTCGTGCTGCTCGCCTGGTCGGGGCTCTATTTCGGCTTCAACTATTACCAGCAGCTCCAGGCGCAGCGCGAGGCGACGCTCAAGGCCGCCGCCATGGCGCACCAGGCGCAGCTCGCGATGCTGCGCTACCAGCTCAATCCGCATTTCCTGTTCAACACGCTGAACGCCATCTCGACGCTGGTGCTGGCGCGCGAGGTCGATCTTGCCAACCGCATGCTGACCAAGCTCGCCGCCTTCCTGCGCCATACGCTGGTCAACGAGCCCAACCAGAAGGTGACGCTCGAGCAGGAGCTTAACGCGCTGTCGCTCTATCTCGATATCGAGGAAGTGCGCTTCGAGGACCGCCTTAAGACGCGCTTCGATATCGAGGAGCGGGCGCGCCGGGCGCTCATTCCGAGCCTCCTCCTGCAGCCGCTCATCGAGAATGCGATCAAATACGCGGTCGCGCCGCGCGAGGAAGGGGGGCTCGTCAGCCTCAGCGCCCGCATTCGCGACCGTCGACTCGAGCTCGTGCTCAGCGACGACGGTCCCGGCCTCAACGGGACCGCCGTCGGCACGCCGGGCCAGGCCTCGTCCGGCGTCGGCCTCAAGAACACGCGAGCGCGGCTCGAGGAGATCTATGGCGACGACCATATCTTCCGCCTCGAGCCCCATCGCCCGCGCGGCCTCAGCATCACCATCAGCTTGCCGTGCGAATTTCCCGGCCAGAAAACCGTACGGACCCACGCCGCATGAGCATACGTACCCTGCTTGTCGATGATGAACCACTTGCCCTGCGTGGGCTCGAGATCCGCCTTTCGGCGATCGACGATGTCGAGATCGTCGGCACCGCTGCCAATGGCCGCGAGGCGATCCGGGCCATCCGCGAGCTGCGTCCCGATCTCGTCTTGCTCGATATCCAGATGCCCGGTCTTGACGGTTTCGCCGTCGTGCGGGCGTTGCTCGGCACCGAGGAGCTGCCGCTCTTCATCTTCGTCACCGCTTTTGATCGCTATGCCATCGAAGCCTTCGAGGCGCATGCGCTCGACTATCTCCTGAAGCCGGTCGAAGAGGCGCGGCTGCAGCACACCGTACACCTCGCGCGCGAACGTCTCGCGGCGAAGCGGGCACTCGAGCAGAATGCACGCCTCAAGGCACTCCTCGCCGGCCTGGATCCGCCCTCGCGCGACGCACTCGCCGCCGCGCTCGAGGACGAGGTGGCGAGCGATACGAGCCCCTATGAGCGGCAGCTCCGCATCCGGGATCGCGGCCGCATCGTCATCGTCGATGTCCGGGACATCGACTATATCGATGCCGCCGGCGACTATATGTGCGTTCATGTCGGCGACGAGACACACGTCCTGCGCGAGACCATGAAGGCGCTCGAGCAACGCCTTGATCCGGCGCGCTTCCAGCGCATTCACCGTTCCGCGATCGTCAATCTCGAGCGCGTCGCCGAGGTGCGGCCGCATGCCAATGGCGAATGCTTCCTCACGCTCCGGTCGGGCCAAGAGCTCAAGGTCAGCCGCAGCTACAAGAGCGTCGTCATGCGCCTCGCCTGAGGCTGCAGCCTGGCGGAGCGGTTCAGGCGAAGGCCTCCTCCCAGGTGCCGCGCGTTGCTGCCTTCGAATATTCGGTCGCCCGGTTCTCGAAGAAATTGGTGTGCTCGACCGCGTTCAGCATGGTGTCAAGCCAGGGCAGCGGGTTGGCCGCGACATGCCATTCCGGCTCGAGGCCGATCTGTTTCAGCCGCCGGTCGGCGATATAGCGGATATAGCGCTTGACCTCTTCTGCCGAGAGACCCTCGACAGGACCAAGCGCGAAGGCGAGATCGATGAAGGCGTCCTCATGGGTGACGATGGTGCGGCAGGCCTCGACAAGCCGACTGCGGAGCGCCGCGTCCCAGAGGTCGGGATTCTCGGCAATGAAGGTGCGGAAAAGGCGCAGGATCGAATCGCAGTGCAGGCTCTCGTCGCGCACCGACCAGGAGATGATCTGGCCCATGCCCTTCATCTTTCCGAAGCGCGGGAAATTGAGCAGCATCGCGAAGCTGGCGAACAGCTGCAGCCCCTCGGTGAAGCCGCCGAAGACCGCGAGCGTGGTCGCGATGTCGCGTTTGCTGTCGGCGGAAAAGCCCTGCATGTAGTCGTACTTGGCCTTCATTTCCTCATATTCGAGAAAGGCCGAATACTCGGTCTCCGGCATACCGATGGTGTCGAGCAGATGCGCATAGGCGGCGATGTGCACGGTCTCCATATTGGAGAAGGCGGCGAGCATCATCTGCACCTCGGTCGGCCGGAAGACCCGCGCATAATGCCGCATGTAACAGTTGTTCACCTCGATGTCGGACTGGGTGAAGAAACGGAAGATCTGGGTCAGCAGATTGCGCTCGGCGTCCGAGAGGCTCGTCTGCCAGTCCTTGACGTCATCAGCGAGCGGCACCTCCTCGGGCAGCCAATGGATGCGCTGCTGCGTGAGCCAGGCTTCATAGGCCCAGGGATAGCGGAACGGCTTGTAGGCGATACGGTCTTCCAGAAGCGACATGGCGTCCTCGCGAAGGGTGTATGACAGGGGGCGAAAGGCCCGTCACTGGCAGGAGAGGCATTCCTCATAGTCGAGCAGCGGCTCCGCGGGCTCGCGCACATCCGCGGCCGCGGCATGTGGCGCCTCGTGCGAGACCACCTCGGCGCGCTGCAGCGATTTCGAGCGGCAATAATAGAGGCTCTTCAGCCCCCTCTGCCAGGCCGCGACATGGAGTCGGTGCAGATCGCGCTTGTGGACATCGGCGGGCAGGAACAGATTGACCGATTGCGCCTGGTCGATGAACGGCGCGCGGTCGGCGGCGAGCTCGATGATCCAGCGCTGGTCGATCTCGAAGGCGGTGCGGAAGACCGCTTTTTCCTCGTCCGAGAGGCAGTCGAGATGGCGCACCGATCCCTCGCGCGTGGTGATCGACGACCAGGTCGCCTCGTCGTCCCGCCCGCGGTCCGCGAGAAGCCGCTGCAGATGCCGGTTCCGGACATTAAAGCTGCCGGACAGGGTCTTGTGCAAATAGGAGTTTCCGGCGATCGGCTCGATCCCGGGAGAGGTCCCGCCACAAATCGTCGAGATCGACGCCGTGGGGGCGATCGCGGTCTTGTTGGAGAAGCGCTCCATGATGCCGTAATCGGCAGCATCGGGACAGGGACCGCGCTCCTCGGCGAGCGTGCGACTTGCAGCGTCCACCGCGCGCTTGATGTGGCTGAAGATCTTGCGGTTCCAGGCTTTGGCCAACGCCGATTCGAAAGGCACCATGCGGCTCTGCAGGAAGGAATGAAAGCCCATCACGCCGAGCCCCACTGAACGCTCGCGCATCGCTGCATAGCGCGATTGCGCGTGCCCGGCCATGCCTTCGGTCTTGACGATATAGTCCTCGAGCACATTGTCGAGAAAGCGCATGACATCGGGAATGAAGCGCGGATCGTCGCGCCAGTCGGCGAAGGTCTCGAGATTGAGCGAGGACAGGCAGCATACCGCCGTGCGCATGCGCCCATGGTGGTCGCGGCCGGTGGGCAGGGTGATCTCCGAGCAGAGATTGGAGGTCTTGACGGTGAGACCGGCGAGTTTGTGCCATTCGGGGATGGCCCGGTTCACCGTGTCGGAGAAAACGAGATAGGGTTCGCCGGTCTCCACCCGTGCGGTGAGGAGGCGGATCCAGATCGCGCGCGCCGATACCGTGCGCACGACATGCCCATCCTTCGGACTGATCAGCGGCCAGTCCTCGTCCGCCTCGACCGCGCGCATGAAGGCATCGGGGATGAGCACGCCGTGATGCAGATTAAGTGCCTTGCGGTTGGGGTCACCGCCAGTGGGACGCCGCAGCTCGATGAACTCCTCGATCTCGGGATGCGACACCGGGAGGTAGACGGCCGCGGAGCCGCGACGCAGGGAGCCCTGGCTGATCGCCAGCGTCAAGGAATCCATGACCCGCACGAAGGGAATGATTCCCGACGTCTTGCCGACGCCGCCGATGCTCTCGCCGATCGAGCGCAGATTGCCCCAGTAGCTGCCGATGCCGCCGCCGCGCGCGGCGAGCCAGACATTCTCCGTCCACAGCGAGACGATCGAATCGAGACTGTCCTCGGCCTCGTTGAGGAAGCAGGAAATGGGCAGTCCGCGATGGGTGCCGCCGTTCGACAGCACCGGCGTTGCCGGCATGAACCACAGCCGCGACATATAGTCGTAGAGCCGCCGCGCGTGATCCGAATCGTCGCCATAATAGCTGGCGACACGAGCAAACAGGTCCTGGAAGGACTCACCCGGCATCAGATAGCGATCGGCGAGCGTCGCCTTGCCGAATTCGGTCAGCAGCGCGTCACGCTCGCGGACGATGGGCACCGCGGCACGATGCGCAAAATGCGTCACCTCGAATACGGGCGTCCGCTCCTCATTCATGTCGCAACCATTCCCTCACCAGCGTTCCCCCTTCCCCGGCCTGCGTCCAAATGATGACACGCCGCCGGACCCGACAGCCTGCCGGATCATGGAACATTTGTCGAACAAAGAAATCCGGAACCGCTCTCCGACCGACTTCGGCCGATGATCGATACCTTTTGAGCATCCTAGGTTCCCGACCGCCGGGGGTCAATATACGCCACTCCCAGGAGAGTGACCTACCATATATTGTGGATAACCCTGCGCAAACCCTGTGTATATCCTGCGGATTGCGGCTGTCGGCCGGACCTCTAGCGAGCGCCGGCGCGACCGATGCGGAGGATCCGCTCGCGGCGCAGGGCCCTGAGGCGATCGGGCGACAGGCCTTGCATGTCGGCGAGCGATTCGGCGACCGCCTCGTCGAGGGCGGCGAGGGCGCGGGCGGGCTCGCGATGGGCGCCCCCCAGCGGTTCGGGCACGATGCGGTCGATGACACCGAGCTCGCGCAGATCCTGCGCCGTGATGCGCAGTGCCGCCGCCGCCTCCTGCGCCTTGTCCGCGGTGCGCCAGAGAATCGAGGCGCAGCCTTCGGGCGAGATCACCGAATAGATCGCATGCTCGAACATGAGCACGCGGTTGCCCACGGCCAGCGCCACCGCGCCGCCCGAGCCGCCCTCGCCGACGATGGTGGCGACGAGCGGCACCTCGAGCGCCAGGCAGCGCTCGGTGGCCCGCGCGATGGCTTCGGCCTGGCCACGCTCCTCGGCGCCGACTCCGGGATAGGCGCCGGGCGTGTCGACGAAGGTGAGGACCGGCAGGCCGAAGCGGTCGGCGAGATCCATGAGACGCGCCGCCTTGCGATAGCCCTCCGGTCGCGCCATGCCGAAATTGTGGTGAATGCGCGAGGCGGTATCCGATCCCTTCTCATGCCCGATCAGCATCACCGGCTGTCCCCGGAAGCGCGCCGGGCCGCCCTGGATGGCGGCATCCTCGCCGAAGCCGCGATCGCCAGCGAGTGGTGTGAAGTCGCTGAACAGCGCGGCGACGATATCGGAAAAATGCGGCCGTTCGGGATGGCGCGCGACCTGCGTCTTCTGCCACGGCGTCAGCGACGCATAGGCCTGTTTGAGCAGGCGGTCTCGCTTGCTCGCCAGACGGTCGACCTCCTCGCTGAGATCGACCCCCGCCTCGGCGCCCGACAGCTTCTCGAGGTCGCGGATCCGTCCCTCGAGCTCGGCGATCGGCTTTTCAAAATCGAGAAAGGTGATCATGCGTCGGTCTTCGCATCCCCTAATCGGCGTCGAGAGTGGGCAAAGCCCCCCGATGAGTCAAGCGGCGGCTAATGTGCCGGGGCGACGGGAAAACAGGCCTGTCCTGCCGCCTTGAGGGCATGGCAGCGCCGCTCCGCCTCGGCACGGGATGTGAAGGGGCCGATGACGAGCCGGTGAAAGACACCCTTTTCGCCGCGATCCGCGACCAGGATCCGGTGATCGAGCCCGGCCACGAGATCGGGAGCCTGGGCGGCGAGCTGCTGCCACAGCGTCTCCGCCGCCTCGCGCCTTCGAAAGGCGGCAAGCTGCAGACCCCAGGCCTCCGCCATGTCTACGGCCGGCGCGGGCGATGTCGTGGCCGGCTTCGCAGCAGGGGCTTCAGGCGGCGCCGGCGTTGGCATGGCGGCGGCAGCCGCCGGTTCGGGTTCCGACCGTCGTGGCGGTGTCGTCTTCGCCGCAGGCGGCCGCTCCCTGCCCTCCGGCGCTGGTGCCGCCGCGACAGGAGCGGCGGCCGCCCCTTCCTCGGCGTCACGGGCGGAAAGCTGTGCCGCCAGCCGCAGCGCCGCCGCTTTCTGGTCGGCGTCGAGATAGCGGTCCATGGTCGCGAGCGCGGTGCCGGCATCGGCGAGGCCGTGTTCCGCGGCCAGCGCCATCCAGGCGCGGCCACGTACCAGGTCGCGCGCTACCGCCTCGCCGTTCCAGTAGAGAAGGGCGAGCCGGTATTGCGACAACGCATGTCCCTGCGTCGCCGCCGCCAGCCAGTAGCCAACGGCTTCCTGCCGTTCCGCCTCTCTTGCGCCCTCATTGTCGAACAGCCGGCTGGCAAGAAGATACTGGGCCTCGGGGAACCCCTTGTCCGCCGCCGCACGGAGCAGCCGGTCCGCGGTCGCCGGATCCTTCTCCACCCCCAATCCACGCCGGTAGAGCGTCGCCATATTGTACATGGCGCGCGGATCGCCGGCCTCGGCGAGCGGCTGCCAGAGGGCGGCGGCACCGGCATAGTCGCCGGCGAAATAAAGGCGGCGGCCCTCCTCGAGCGGCGACGCGGTCTGGGCCATCGTCTGGGCCGTGGCGCCAATACCGGCGAGGAAGATCGCGATGAGGAACAGGATGCGCTGCAAGGTCGTGGCTCCGTCCCCTGAAGAAAGCCTTGCGCCGGCGACCCCGCCGGCTTTTCCCTGTCCGCCTCTTAGCGCGCAATCGGGCTCCTGTCACGGCCGGACCGCGGCACCGACGACTAAAATTTTATCAAGAAACGATTCCAATCAATTGAAGATCAAGGGTCGAATTCAGTCCGGTTTTACCATTCCTTAAGTCGCCGTCCCTAGATTTGCCCGGTATGTCGAATGGACGGACCACCGACATTCGATCTCAGGCCGCGGGCGACAGAAGGAACGCAAAGATGCAGGTCATGGCCTTCGCTTCGCAAAAGGGCGGTTCGGGCAAGACCACCCTGAGCGGGCATATCGCGGTTGCGGCAGACCTTGCCGGTGCCGGCCCCGTCGCCCTCATCGATGCCGATCCGCAAGGGTCGCTGTCGGAGTGGTGGAACGAGCGCGCGGCGCCGACACCGGTCTTCGCGCGCACCCTTATCTCGCGCCTCGTGCACGATCTCGACGAGCTCAGGACCCGCGGCTTCAAGCTCGCCATCATCGACACGCCGCCGGCCATCACCATGGCCATCCAGAGCGTGATCGCCGTCGCCGACATGGTCGTCATTCCGACACGGCCGTCGCCGCACGACCTGCGGGCGGCCGGTGCCACGGTCGAGCTCGTCGATCGCGCCGGCAAGCCGCTCGTCTTCGTCGTCAATGCGGCGACACCGCGGGCCCGCATCACCGCCGATGCAGCCATCGCCCTGTCGCAGCACGGCACCGTCGCACCCATCACCATCCACCAGCGGACCGAGTTTGCAGCGAGCATGATCGACGGCCGCACGGTGATGGAGATCAATCCCAGTGGTCGGTCGGCGAAGGAGGTGACCGCGCTCTGGACCTATCTGCGCGATCGCCTCGATCGCTGCCATCGCCGCACCATTTTCAGCCGTCGCGACACCGGCCGTCCGGCGCCTGCCGCTGCCGGCCGCGGCTTCGGGCGCAAGACCGAACAGCCGGACAGCTCTCTCGTCTAGACAGTGGGGGACCAGGAAACAATGAAGACCGCCGCTCGCCTCACCGCAAGCCTGCTCGTCCGCAAGGGAGAGGCCGCGCCCGCCGTGATCCCCGAGGTCCGCAC
>RFKS01000327.1 GCA_003694205.1 Alphaproteobacteria bacterium
CCTGAACAGCGCGCTCGGGCAGCTCACGCCGGACATTACGGGCGTCTCGCGACAGGTCGCTGTCGGCGCGCAGAATCTGGCGCTCAGCGCCCTGTCACAGCGCTTCATGAGCCGCCGCGCCATCGACGACGCACCAATTCCGGAGGTGTCGGAGGCGGCACGTCCGGCGCTCGAGGCCGAGATCGAGGCCGAACGCAAGGGCTGGAGCTATTTTTTGCAGGAGATCGGCTATTTCGCCGACGTCAACGCCGATCCGGCGACCGAGACGCCGGGCTACAATGGCAGCTATATCGGCTTCATGGCCGGCGCCGACAAGCCGATGCTCGGCTTCGACGCGGTCGGGTTCTCGGTAATGCAAAGCATCTCCGAGTTCGACGACGATCTCACCGAGATCAACGATCTCGAGGTGCTCTCGACGCAGGCCAATCTCTACGCCTCGCTGTCGCACAAGGGGTTCTTCCTCGACCTCGTGGGCAGCTTCGCCTATCACGACTTCTCGCGCACCCACACCGTGTCCTTCGCGAATTTCACGCGCGAGGTCGACGCCGACTGGACCGCAACCCAGTTCGGCGGCAGCGCACAGGCCGGTTTCCGCCTGCCGCTCGGCAAGCGCGTCGGCGTGACGCTCGCGGGCACCGTGAACTATGTGCGCCTCGACGAGGGAAGCTACACCGAGAAATCGGACGGCATCGCCTATGAGGTCGACAAGCGCGTGACCACCTCGCTTCGCGCCGGCGGCAGCGCCGGCCTCGACGCAACGTTCCATTACGGCTCCGAGGTCCTGATCCGCCCCTATCTTCGCGGCGGCTATATGAGCGAGCTCGATGATACCGAAATCACGACGAATGCGCGCTTTGCCGGGGGCACGCGGGATATCGCCTTCGTCGTCCCCGTGACCCAGGATGATGTCTATTTCGCAAGTGCTGGCATAAGCTTCATCACCCGCAATCTTGTGGTCACGCTCGGCTATGACGGCGAGCGGGCGACGCGCTTCTTCTCGCACATGGCCTCGCTCAGCGCCCGACTGCGATTCTAGGCGGCCGGCGCGCGGGCGCGGCGAAAGCGCGCACGTCGCCCTTAACCCTTTGCAAACCGAAGAATTGGCTATATGAGGGCGCGCCGTGGTCGCCGCCTTGCGTGGCGGCCATATTGTGTGAATTTCCAGGGGACCGTTTCGGCAATGGATATCCGTGAACAGCAGCGTACCTATGAAGGCTTTCTGCGCCTTGCCACCCGCATCAGCGTGGCCTCGGTGATGATTCTCGCCGGTATGGCGCTCTTCCTCGTCTGAGCGAAAGAAAAGAACATCACAAGAACAGAACGGACTGGCATCTGCCTGTCCGATGGGCTAGGCTCGTCCGCGAGACGGGCTTGCTGAGGGAGTGGAAAGAGCATGGCAGGAAGCGTGAACAAGGTGATTCTCGTCGGCAATCTCGGCCGCGATCCGGAGGTCCGTTCGCTCAGTGACGGGTCGCCGGTGGTCAATCTCTCGGTCGCCACGTCCGAGACCTGGCGCGACAAGGGAACCGGCGAGCGACGCGAGCGCACCGAATGGCACCGTGTGGTCATCTTCAACGAGAATCTGGCGCGGGTCGCCGAGCAGTATTTGCGCAAGGGCTCGAAGGTCTATCTCGAGGGTCAGTTGCAGACCCGCAAGTGGCAGGACCAGTCGGGCGCCGATCGCTATTCGACGGAGATCGTACTGCAGCGCTTCCGCGGCGAACTCGTCATGCTGGACAGTGCCTCGGCACGCGCCGAGGGCGGTATGGCTGCCGCCACGGACACTGGAGCCGGAGGTACGCCGGAGCCGGTGGGCGGATCGGCCCTCGACGACGAGATTCCCTTCTGACGCGCGCCGGGACCGGCCCCGGTGCACAGGGCATGAGGCCAAGCCGAGGCGTCAGATCAGTTCGTCCTCGTCGAACAGCGGATCGCCGCGCACGTCCTCGGCGATCTCGTCGATTCGCTCGCTCGCGGTGTCGAGGCGCCGCGCATATGCGATGTGCATGAGGGCATCGCCGAGATTGACGATCGGCAGATTGGTGCGGCCGATGACGATGCCGCTCATGTCGGCGGTCACGGGCACGTCATGGTCGCCGAACGGATCGGACAGATACCCCAGCACATCGCCTTTCTCGACGCGCTCGCCATTGCCCTTTATGGCGCGGAAGATCCCGCCCTCCGGCGCCCGCACCCATTTTGTCAGTTCGGAATGAACAGGCTGCGCCGGCAGTCGTGACAGCCGGGCACGGGACAGCATGCCGAGATGCGCCATCACCCGCAGCACACCCTTGACGCCGATGCGGATCGCGATCTCGTCGAAGCGCAGCGCCTCGCCGGATTCGTAAAGCAGCACGCGAACGCCCTTCGTCATCGCGAATTGCCGCAGCGAGCCCTCGCGGACCGGCGCATGAATGACCGCCGGCGCTCCGAATGCCGTGGCCAGCTCCGTCATGCCCGGATCGTCGGGCGTAATCCGTATTTGCGGCAGGTTGCTGCGGTGGGCGGCCGCGGAGTGGAGGTCGATTCCGTATTGCGCGCGCTCGACGATTTCGCTGGCAAAGACATGCGCGAGCTGGCTCGCGAGCGAGCCTCTTGCGCTGCCCGGGAAACTGCGATTGAGGTCACGACGATCGGGCAGATAGCGCTGATGCATGATGAAGCCGAAGACGTTGACCACCGGCACGCATATCAGGGTGCCCGACAGACGACGGGGCGAGACCTTGCAGAGCAGCCGTCGGATGATCTCGACGCCGATGATCTCGTCTCCGTGTACGGCGGCGCTGACAAAGAGGGCGGGCCCCGGCCTTGCGCCATGCACAACGCGAACCGGCAGGGCCATCTGGGTATGGGTCGAGAGGCGACTGATCGCGAGATCGATGGTGGCGACGCTGCCGGCGGGCACCGATTCGCCATTGATCCCGAAGGGGGCAGGCCGCGACCGCGGACGGCGGCGCGCCTCTTTCGTCCTCTCATCCTTTGCCACGGGTCCTGGTCTTTCCCTTCTTCGCATTCTCCTCGAGGAAGGTAATGATCTTGCCGGCGACATCGATGCCCGTCGCCTTCTCCACCCCCTCAAGGCCGGGCGAGGAATTGACCTCCATCACGACCGGCCCGTGGTTGGAGCGCAGCATGTCGACACCGCAGACATTGAGCCCCATCGTCCTCGCCGCGCGCACCGCGGTCGAGCGTTCCTCGGCGGTGATCTTGATCGGCTCGGCCGAACCGCCGCGGTGCAGGTTGGAGCGAAAATCGCCCTTGGCGCCGGTCCGCTTCATGGCCGCGACCACCTTGCCGTTGATGACGAGAGCGCGGATATCGGTGCTGCCGGATTCCTTGATGAATTCCTGGACCAGGATGTTCACATTGGCACCGCGAAAGGCCTCGATGACGGATTTGGCCGATTGCTCCGTTTCGGCGAGGACGACACCGATTCCCTGCGTGCCTTCGAGCAGC
>RFKS01000328.1 GCA_003694205.1 Alphaproteobacteria bacterium
ATTCATGGCTTACCCCCCTTCATTGGTGTCGGGTTGACGCGAATATGCTGCGACAGCGCCGCGCGGCTTGTCCAGAGCCTTGCCATTCGCATGGCGCGGACGCAGTCTGGCAGCGCGCATTTGCGGGGGAAGCCATGCCGAGATTCGATCGCGACCCGTCGGGGAAGCCCGTTTCCATGCGGCGCGCGACCGCTGGCAACCCCTGCCTCCTCAGCCGCCGTAAAGTGCAATGCGGAACCGCTTACAACAGCAACCTGCGCGATCAGCACGGTGGCGGCGAAGGGGCTACACCGCCTGTTGGGCCACTGTTGGCAGCCATTACGCGGCGGTAGGGACCACAGTGCCTTACAGGAACTCCCGCACGCACCTGACTGCACGCTATCACCGCACAAAACGCCACTTTCCCTTCTGAGGGCCTAAACGCGTTCTATCCCTCTAAAGGGTTTGATTGCAGCGAGTGCCCGGTTGCAGCCGCCTCCAGCCGAGCAGCCCCGCGAGGCCGGCGAGCAAGAGCACGAGCGTCGACGGCACCGGCACGGTCCCGCCAGGCACATCGAGTATTTGAAAGCTCGTGAGAAAGAGGTCTGAAATTCTAACGAATTTTCCCCTCAGGCGCCCGTCCGGAAGGGTTGTTGCACCGATCACGTCCGTCGTTATATCCATGAAAATTCCAAAATTTCCATCGATGAACGGCAGATTTCCGCAATCGACCCCCAGCAAGGAGTCATCCGGGGCCGCCGCAAATGACGCAAAACAGCTAAGAAGTGGAAAAGTGTTTCCGAAAAAAATGTCACCGACAGCGGTTTCCGGGGTTATGACTGCGGTCAGCGTGTTTCCGCCGAACGCGTCGGATGTGGCGCTGAGCTCGACCTTGGTCAGCTCGAAATCGCGGCGCCCCGAGGGCTGCGTTTCCTTCAGGTTGCCGATATGCACGATGGCCTGCGCCGTCGTGTTCTGCAAATTTCCCTCGTAGTCGAACTGCACCAGCGTTGGTATCGCCTGGGCCGTGCGCAAGCCCATCGCCATCAGGCCAAGCGTTCCCACCAAGAGCCACAAAAAGGACCTGAATAATGAAGATGCCTTCATGATTCCCTCCGTTTGCTCGATGCGTTCTACTCAGTACTATCCTAGGCAACTCTCCTTAAATCGATCGCCCAGAATCTTCCGGGCCATTGCAGTTCAAGCATATTTTGTGCCAATTTATATAAAAAGCTGATTTACCATCTATATTTTCGGACTCTCCAGCGTCTCTCGCCCTCTGGACCGGTAAAGTGTAAAAAATCCCGACAGCCGGATTGCTCCCAACGCCACGAATGGTCGCCCCACATTTGGCCAGCGTAAGGCGGGCGGGCGCTTTCCAAGTCCCGTAGGGCGGCGGCGAAGGGGCCGATATTCACGACCAGGTTCATGTGTGCGCGCTTGGGACGTTCGGCCCAGGTGATCAGGGCCGTATAGACGGCGAGTGCCCCCCTTATGTGTCAGGATGCGATGCTCGAGCGTGCTGCGACAGCGCCGCGGGGTTTGTCCAGAGCCTTGCCATTCGCATGGCGCGGACGCAGTCTGGCAGCGCGCATTTGCGGGGGACGCCATGCCGAGAATCGATCGCGACCCGTCGGGGAAGCCGCGGATTGCCATCATCGGCGCCGGCTTTGCCGGCATCGGTCTGGCGATCCGCCTGCGGCAGGCCGGCTACCGCGATATTCTGCTTTATGAGCGGGCCGACAGCCCCGGCGGCACCTGGCGCGACAATGTCTACCCCGGCTGCGCCTGCGACGTGCCGGCGCATCTCTACAGCTTCTCCTTCGCGCCCAATCCCCACTGGTCGCGCAAATATGCGCCGCAGCCCGAGATCCGGGCCTATCTCGAACGCTGTGCCCGCGCCTTCGGTATCCTGCCCCGGATCCGCTTCGGCCATGACCTGAGGGAAGCCCGTTTCGATACGGCGCGCGCCCGCTGGCACCTGGCCTTTGCCGGCGGCAGCAAAGCAGAAGCCGATTTTCTGGTCATTGCCCGCGGACAGCTTTCCGAGCCGCGCTTGCCCGACATTCCCGGGCGCGACAGCTTCGCCGGCACGAGCTTTCACTCCGCCCGCTGGCCCGCGGACTTCGATCCCGCCGGCAAGCGTATCGGCGTCATCGGCACCGGGGCGAGCGCCATCCAGATCGTGCCCGCCCTGGCACAAGTGGCCCGCTCCCTTACCGTCTTCCAGCGCTCGCCGCCCTAGATCATCCCGCGCCGCGACCACCCCTATGCGCGCTGGCGCCGCCGGATGTTTGCCCATGTGCCTGGCCTGCGCCGTCTCCATCGGCTGCGGCTCTATGCCCTGTTCGAGCTTCTCTATCCCGGATTCTCGCCCGGCAGCCTGGTCGCGCGCCGGGTGGCGGCGCTGGCGCTCGGGCATCTTCGCGCACAGGTTTCCGATCCCGGGTTACGGCGGCAGCTCCGGCCCGATTACCCGCTCGGCTGCAAGCGCATCCTGTTGTCCGACGACTATTATCCGGCCCTCATGCGCGGGAATGCCGTGCTCGTGACGACACCGATCGGACGGATCGCGCCGGCGGGGGTGGAGACCGTCGACGGCCGCATGCACGGGCTCGACATACTCGTTCACGCCACCGGCTTTGCCGCCAGCGACTTTCTCCCCGGCCTTGCGGTCAGTGGGCCCGACGGGCACGATCTCGGGCAGTGCTGGCGCGACGGCGCCGAGGCCTATCTCGGTATCATGACGGCCGGCTTTCCCAACCTCTTCTTCCTCTATGGGCCGAACACGAATATCGGGCACAACTCGATTCTCTTCATGCTCGAGTGCCAGTTCCGCCTCATCACGCGGCTATTAGACGGGGTCGTGCGCCGGCGCGCGCGCACCGTCGCCGTGTGTCCCGCGGCCATGCGCGGCTACAATGAGGAGATCGCGGCACGCCTGGCCCGCGGGGTCTGGGCGGCGGGCTGCGGCAACTGGTACAGGAACGAAGGGGGCCGCATCACCAACAACTGGCCGGGATCGACGCTCGAATACTGGTACCGCTTGCGCTATCCCGACTCCGACGCCTTCATCTATGATGCACCGGCAAGCGGCGACACGGCACCGTTTCGGCACCAGGGAGAGATGGCCGATGCCCGGACATAACATCACGCTGTTCCGTCTTTTCGGGTTCGAGGTGCGGGCCAATCTGAGCTGGGTCCTGCTCGCCATCCTCGTCGCCTGGTCGCTCGCCGCCGGTTATTTCCCCGCCTATTATCCGGACCTGCCGCAGAGCACATACTGGAGCCTCGGCTTTCTCGGCATGGCGGGGCTTTTTGCCTCGCTCATCCTGCACGAAATGAGCCATGCCATGGTGGCGCGCGCCCGGGGCATGAAGATCGGCGGCATCACGCTCTTTCTCTTCGGCGGTGTCGCCGAGCTCAAGGAGGAGCCGCCGACGCCGCGCATCGAGGCCGAGGTGGCGGCCGCCGGGCCGCTCATGAGCTTCGCCCTGGCCGGGCTCTTTCATCTCGTCGCCGGCGCCCTTGCCGCGATGGGCAGCGCGGCGCCTCTCGTCGGCCTCGCGGAATATCTCGGCACCATCAACCTGATCCTCGCGCTGTTCAACCTGGTGCCCGGGTTCCCGCTGGATGGTGGTCGTTTGTTGCGCGCCTTCCTGTGGTCGCGCCGCGGCGATCTGTGGGGCGCGACCCGTACGGCCTCGCGTGTCGGGCAGGGTTTTGCCGCCTTGCTCATGCTGCTTGGCGCATGGGCGATCCTCACGGGCGCCGGGCTGGGCGGCATGTGGTGGGTACTGATCGGCCTCTTCCTGTGG
>RFKS01000005.1 GCA_003694205.1 Alphaproteobacteria bacterium
GCGCTTCAGAAGCTCGACCGCATCGGGCTTGCCGAACGTCGTGCGTGCCCCCCATTTTCATGGCCGACGCAAGGGGTGCTATCAGGAACATCATGCCCGACTGCCCGGCGCCGGACAATTCCCCAACCCGGCGATAAATTGGCGGAGAGGGTGTCCGCCAAATTTACTTCCAGGCTGGTGCGCATGAGGCCGGAGAATGGCAGAAATTCAATAGCGATAGCAATTCGCTTGTCCGAAAAGGTGCGAGATGGCACTCTGCAATCCGTGATTTATTTGTGGACCCGTTTGTGGGTCATTGGCTTGGTCCGGGAGCGGAGTGGGGCGATGAAGACGGGCAAGCTTTCGGTGGCGCGGTGCCGGACGGCGCCGCCGGGCAAATACGGTGACGGCGGCGGGCTATGGCTCCGGGTGCGGCCAAACGGTGCCCGCAACTGGACTTTTCGCTACATGATCGACGGGCGCGCCCGCGAGATGGGCTGTGGCGCCTGGCCGGACGTCTCGCTCGCGCAAGCCCGCGAGACGGCCGCTGAGTGCCGTCGGCTGCTGCGCGCAGGCCGCGACCCGATCGAGGAACGACGCCGGCGGGTGACGCCGACCTTCAGGGCATGTACCGCGCGCTTTCTCGAGGCCCACCGCGAGAGTTGGCGCAACGCCAAGCACCGTCAGCAATGGGAAAACACGCTTGCCACCTATGCCGACGCGGAGCTTGGCGGCGTGCCGGTGGACAGGGTGGACACCCCTCATGTCCTGCGGGTGCTGGAGCCGGTCTGGACGGAGAAGCCCGAGACCGCGTCCCGGCTGCGGGGCCGCATCGAGCGCATCCTCGACTGGGCGGCGGCGCGCGGCTATCGCGGGCGCGACAATCCGGCCCGCTGGCGGGGGCATCTGGACGCGCTTCTTCCCGCAAAGACGAAGGTGCGGGCTGTCCGGCACCATGCGGCCCTGCCCTGGACCGAGATTCCCGCTTTCATGGCCGCCTTGCGGGAGCGTGAGGGTATTGCTGCGCGCGCCCTCGAGCTTGCGATCCTAACGGCTGCTCGCTCGGGGGAGGTGCGCGGCATGACATGGGAGGAGGTGGACCTTGGGGCCCGCGTCTGGAATGTGCCGGCCCAGCGCATGAAGGCAGGCCGCGCGCACCGCGTACCATTGCCCGAGCGGGCCCTTGCCATCCTGCGGGAGATGGAGACATCGCGGTATGAGGAAGAAGAGTTTGTCTTTCCCGGTGCACGGAGAGGGCGGCCGCTCTCTGATATGTCTCTGAGCGCTGTCCTGAAGCGCATGGGGTGCACCGATATCACCGTTCACGGCTTTCGCTCGAGCTTTCGCGATTGGTGCGCCGAGAGCACGGCTTTCCCACGCGAGGTGGCCGAAGCGGCGCTTGCGCATGTCGTCGCCGACAAGGTCGAGGCCGCCTATCGGCGGGGCGATCTTTTTGCCAAACGGCAGCGGCTGATGGAGGCATGGGCCGCGTATTGCCAACGCTCGCCCGCCGCGGCGACGGTCGGCTACATTGGAAGGGTCTGAGCAGGGGCGGCGATGCCGTCCGCCCCTGATTCCGGTGCCGATGTGGCTATACATACCGGGCGCCATGCGGTGCGATGGACTTGTGCCGGGCGCCTCCGATCCTGTATAAGACCCCGCGACATGCCCGGCGCGGCTTTACGAGCTTCATTCGACGGGCGAAATCAGACAGGTCGGATCCCGCGTTCTGGCTTGGCCACCTCGAGCATGAGGATGTCAAGCCATGGAGTACGGACAAGAGCGTCTCTTGCGCCGGGCCGAGGTCGAGGATCTCACCGGCCTTTCCAAATCAGGACTCTATGAACTGATCGCCGCTGGCCGCTTTCCGCGGCCTGTTCGCGTCGGCATACAGGCGGTTCGCTGGCGAGCCTCCGAGATTGCGGCGTGGCAGAAGGCCTTGCCGCGGGCCGGAGCTTCGGGCAAGCGGGCCGGCACCGAGAGGGGCGGTAGAGAGAGCGCTCTACCGCAAAGCCACCGGACACAGTTCCGAACACAGCCGAAAACACACACAGGGACACAGCCCTTATCCCCGGGAAAGGTGCGATGATGCGCGACATCTTTGCCAGCGACCGGCTCGACGAAAGATTCACGCAGCTCCTCGAGGACGGCGATCCGCGCCTCAGGCTTTATGTCTACCGCCTTGACGCGGCGGGCCGCAAAATCCGCCCCGCGCTCCTTGTCGGACGGCCGACACCCGATCTTTGCGAGCATCTCCGGCTGGCCCATGGCGGCGGCGCGTTCGCCGTCATGATCCGCCGCGGCGCCATGATGGAGCTTTCGGGCGTGATCCGCATCGGGGTGCCGCATCAGCATTTGGCGTAGCCCCCCGTGCCCGGTCCGGTCCTGTGATTGCGCGCAAATCAGAGAAGTTCAGGGAAACTCCGCCTGCAGCCGCGTGAAGCCCGCGATCTTGTCGCGCTCGACCCCGACCGGGCCGTTGAAGTGCGTACCGCCGATGACGCCGTTGCTGTAGCCGCTCACCCCGTCATCGAGCCGGGCATAGGCGATGCCTGCGTCGAGCCCGAGGATATCGGTGAGCCGCCAGCTCAGCATGGCAAGAAGATCGACACCGAGAAAGCCGCTGCGCGGGCGCGGTGTGCGGCTGTTGCCGAAATAGCCGGCGGCCAGCGTCAGCCGCCAGTCGCGCGCAAGCTCCGTGGCATAACGACCCTGGACACTGGTGAGCCCGAATCCGTTGTTCGAGATATTGACGCCGTCGCCGTCGAAGCCGGTGTCGGTCGGCCCCTGCACGGTCAGCAGCCCGGTCAGGCCCCAATAGCCATAGGTCCGCGCCAGGGCCATAACCGGCAGAAACCCGCTGCCGTCGCGGCGCCCGCTGGCATGGGTGGCGAGCAGTTCCCAGCCGCCGGGGCCGGCAAGCCTCAAGCCGAGGGCGATGCCGCGGCCGCGGCGGGCGGTGGCGAGGAGATCGCGGTCAGTGAAGCTGCCGGCGACAAAGCCCGAGAGCTCAAATCCGGCGCGCAAGGGAGCGCTGCCCGACAGGCCCAGCATGACATGCTCCTGCTGACGGCCGTTCGGGGCCGCGACATTGAGAAGCTGAGCGCCGAGATTGACCCAGCCGTCCCCGACATCGAGGCGATAATCGGCCGCGAGATGGAGGAAATCGTCGGCAACCGTTTCCTGCCCCTCATTGAGGTCGGCCGCAATGAGACGCAGGCGACCGGCGGCGAGCGGAATATCGAGGGCGAGGGCCAAGGGATTGTAATCCCAATCGCTGGAGTATTGCGTATCGAAAAAGCGATCAGAAAGCGGCAAGAGCCCGGCCTCCGCGGTGAGGCCATTGCCAAAGCGATAGGCGAGCACGGCATGGCGCAGATCGACATTGGTGCCGCGCGAGCTTTCGCTGGTCGTCGTCACATTGTCGCTCGTATGGCTGAGCTCGAATTGCAGATGGGTGGAAAACCGCTCGTCAAAGGCAAAATCGAGATTTTGCCTGAGGCGCAGTCGCGCCGCCGCGCGCGACAACCCGCCGACATCGTCGTCAACGACATAGCCATTGATCCGGTATTGCCCGCCAAGCCCGACCTGCTCGAAGAAACGATGCCCGGCATTCGTCCGGTCAACCGTCGCCACTTTCTCCTGCACCGCCTCCTTCGCCGCAGGATCCGGTTCGTCGCTTGCCGCGGCGGTCCTGGAAGGCGCGTTCGATTGACGAAGGAGCGCGGCCCGCAGCGTCGCGATCTCGGAGCGGAGTTGTGCATTCTCCGCCTCCAGCCTCAGGCTGCGGTCTTCCAGAGCCTCGAGGCGGTCGAGCAGTGCGGCCGATGTCGGGGACGCGGAAACCGGTTCCTGTGCGGTGCTTGCCGTGCACCAGAAGAGCGTTCCCAGAGCGGCGCTTGCGACCGAGAGAATGAGCGTACGCATCGCGATATGTCCCCCTTAACCCAATCGCATATGGACATCGTCCGCGGCCTCTAGCGCGAACGGGCGGATCGCGCTCTGATCTAGGTCAAGAGAGGGGAATCCTTGGCGCGAAGGAACAAGAACCCCTTGGCACCAATGGCGATTGAGATCGCGCAAGCCACCCACCGCTTTTTGAGCGAAATCAAGGCGCGTCGTCCGGTTCGGGGCTATAGCGCCTGCCGAAGCTCGACCGAACGCCCGGGACAAGTCGGCTCCCGGGACTAGGAGCAGGGCCGGCCGGGCGGGCTTCGTTTTCGGCATCGGGACCGAGACGTCCAGATTGATGGGAGACGAATGATGAAACCAGCGGGTTTGACGCGAGCGCGTCGCATGGCAGCATTCGCACTGAGCGCCGCTGCCGTCGCTTTCCTGGCCAACCCGGCTCATGCGCAGTCGGTGGAGTCCCTGCAGGCGGAACTTGCACAGATGCAGGCCCAGATGGCGGCCATGCAACAGAAAATGCAGGCCATGGCGGCGCGTCTTGCCGAAGCGGAGGCCAGGCAGGCAGAGGCCGTTCAGGCAGCTCCGGCGGCGACGGCTGAGCCGGCCAAGCCGGCCGGTGATGCGATCAAGGTGAAATGGGAGCCGGCCCCCTCCATCTCCAGCCCCGACGGCCGCTTCGAGATGAATCTGCGCGGCCGCGTCTATGTCGATGCCGGTTTCGCCAATGACGACAATGACACGATGAATGTCGATGCCACCGAACTGCGTGCCGCGCGGCTTGGTATCGAAGGCAAGGCCTGGCAGGACATCAAGTACAAGTTCGAGGCTGATTTCGCAGGCAACAAGACCACCGTCAAGGATGCCTATATCCAGTGGCACGGTCCGCTCGCGGTCACCGTCGGGCAGTTCAAGACCCCAAATTCGCTCGAGGAGCAGACGAGCTCGCGCTACATCACCTTCATGGAGCGGGGCTCGTTCACCGACGCCTTCGACTTCGAGCGCCAGATCGGACTTGGGCTGTCATCCCACGGCAAGAACTGGAGCGCCAAGGCCGGCCTGTTCCGAGGTAGCGCTGGAAGCGGTGACGCCCAGGAAGGCGTGACCGTCGCCGGGCGGATCACCTTCGGCCCCAAGGTCGGCGCGGCGCAGCTCCATTTCGGCGGCTCGTTCCGCTATCGCGATCAGGCGCCAGGCGAGACCGCCTTCCGCTATCGCCAGCGGCCGCATCTGCATCTGGCGGACCGCCTGATCGCCACCGACCACATCGCCGATTCGGATGTCTTCTACGGTATTGAGGCGGCGGCCATTTTCGGCTCGCTTGCGGTGCAGGCGGAATATGGCTGGCTCAATGCCGATCTCGCGGCCGCGATGCCGGGGGCGAAGGACCCCACCTTTTCCGGCGGCTATGTCGATCTGAGCTGGTTCTTCACCGGGGAACAGCGCGCCTATCATCCGGACAAGGGGGCCTTCGGGCGCATCAAGGTGCATCATCCGGTGTTTGAGGGCGGGCCGGGAGCCTGGCAACTGGCGCTGCGCTATGACCGCATCGACCTCAGCGACGCTGGAATTCTCGCCGGTGAGCAGGAATCCGTCATTGCCGGGGTCAACTGGTATCTCAACCGGCACACCCGGGTGATGTTCAATTATGCGCATGCCGACATCACCAAGGCGTTCGCCCCGACCGCGAAGGGTGATCTGCGCGGCAAGAACAATGCCGACAGCTTCGGCATGCGAGCACAGGTGGACTGGTAGAGACGTCATTCCGGTCGGCGGGGTCACGGGATTCTCACCCGTGATCGCGCCGGCCGATCCTCTGCCGACGCCGGCCCCTTGGGCGGGCAATCAGGCCTTCACCGACTTGAGGTCGATCTGCAGCGCAGCAGAGCCGGTCTCGTTCTCGCTTTTGAGCCCGTTCTTGCTCGGGCGCGCGTGCTCGGCTGCGAAACGGGCGCGGCCGACCACCCCGGAAAGCTGCAGGGTATCGGCCGAGAAGTCGAGCCGGAAAGGCGCATCGCCCTCGATCAGCCGCAGCTGGAAACCAAGGCTGGTTCCGGGCAGAAAGAAGCGCTCTGCAATCTCACCGTCTTCGAGGAGCCGTCGGGCCTCCGCACCGTCGAGCCGCACGATGAGGGACTTCGCCTGCAACCGCAATTTCATCCTGCCCGCTCCCTTCGATCTGTAAATGCTCGCCCGGCCGGCCTCCTTCAGGCACCGGCAATAATCCCGCAAAGATCGAGTGTCTTGATGTAAATCAAAGTCGAAAAATTTTTTTTTGATAAGGAGCGGAGGTGGATCCGTGTCGCGCAGTCGCGCCGGAAACCAAGATATCTGCGGAAAGGGAGCGCCGCATGAAATCCCCAGACAAATCGACCATCTCCAGTCGCCGAAAGTTTCTCATGGGTGCCGGCGCAGCAGGGATAGGTGCTGTCGCGGCCGGCAAGGCGCAGGGCAAGACCACGAATGACGCCGCGGCTAAGGGCCGGACGGCGGAGGGTCGCGATACCGCTTATCATGGGCAGGCGGGCAAGCGCTGGGTCATGCTGATCGATCTGCGCAAGTGCGTCGGCTGCCAGGCTTGCACGGTGGCCTGCAAGATCGAGAACAATATTCCCGACGGTCGCTTTCGCACGTGGGTGCCCGATGTTGAGATCGGCACATTCCCGAACGCGCGACGCGCTTTTCTTCCCAGGCTTTGCAATCACTGCGAGCGCCCCTCCTGCGTCGAGGTCTGCCCCGCCGGTGCCACCTGGCAGCGGGCCGATGGTGTGGTCGAAATCGACTATGACACCTGCTGGGGCTGCGGATCCTGCGTCGATGCCTGTCCCTATGATGCGCGGTTCATGAATCCGGTGACGCAGACCGCCGACAAATGCACCTTCTGCTCGCAGCGGATCGATCAGGGTCTGCTGCCCGCCTGTGTCGAGACCTGCATCGGCGGTGCGCGGCAGTTCGGCGACCTCAACGATCCGAACGACCCGGTTGCCCGGACGATCCGGACCCATCCGGTGCAGGTTCTCAAGCCCGAGACCGGCAATGAACCGCGGGTTTTCTATATCGGTCTGACCCACGAACTGCAGAACAATCTCCAGGGCAAACCGACCCTCTGGTCGGAGGATCGGGAAGCTGCGGGCAAAGGCGACGACGGCACCTGGAAGATCGAGCCGCTTGTCGAAATGGAGGGAGCCGATGTCTGAGTTCCTGTCATTGGACGCAATCTGGGCGGTTCCACCACTGAACGAACTGTTCAATGTGGCGCATGACCGGCCTTTCTCCCTGTTGTTCGCGAATTATTCCTGGCTTCTTGGGATGGCGGGAGGGTTGGCTCTTTTGTGGGTCGCCTACACGATTTCATTCAACGCGCGCTCTGACGAGGGGCGTCATCCGGTCTACAAGCTGGCGATGCCACTCGCCGCAGCGACGATCGTTGCCGGGTTTCTCAATGTTCTCGCCGAAGTCAGGCAACCGTCCCGGCTGATCTATGGCTATACGCAGGGGTGGTACAATTGGGATACCGCGATCATCAAATACGGCATCATCATCCTGCCGCTGTTCCTCATGACCTGCTGGTGGCTGAGTTTCCAGTCGATCAGCAGGGAGCAACTGGAAAGAGGAATCGCGCGATTTCCGGTGAAGCTCACACCGCTGCTTGACTTCATGACCCTGTGGAGCCGCCGCTATTCGATCTTCGATTACCCCATGCTGAGCCGGGTGGTTATCGGGGTGATGATCTTCTTCGGCTTCTTCGCGCCCCTCTATTCGGCCGTCTTCCTCATGTACGAGCATGGCGTGCCGGTCTGGAACAGTCCTGCGCAGGCGCTGATCTTCATCGCCACGGCGCTTGCCAAGGGTGCGGCGATCTTCATGGTTTTTGCGCCGGCGATCTACTTCCTCGGTACAGGCAGACGGATCGAGCTGCGGGAGCGTCGCCCGCGCTGGCTCGCCGTCGCGGCATTGGTTGTCGCTGCAGTGACCTGGTTCGGCTGGATGTGGTGGATCAGCCGGCTTGGTACGCTTCCCGATCAGCAACTTGCTGTCCTGGTTTCGGGGCCCTACCGGCAGGCGATCGTCTGGCACTGGGAGATCATCGGGCTGATCCTGCCGCTTGTCCTGCTCGCGACACCGCTTGGCAAGCTCAACGTCAGCCGCTGGCTCGCGGGAATCGGAATCCTGTGGGGCAGCTATGCGATCCGTTATTTCGTCGTCGTCGGAGGACAGTCGCTCAATCGCAGCGGCGCCGGCTATCTGGGCGCCACCCTGGACTGGGATGTGGTTTGGTATACGGGGTTCAGCTTCCTGTTCCTCATCGGACTTCTGGCGCTCCTGATGCTGCTGATGAGCTACAATCTCGGCGACCGGCCTTCCTTGCAAGAAGGGGAAGCGAAATGAAGACCAGGCGGAATTTCCTCAAACTTTGCGCGGCGGCTGGAATCGGCGGCGGTGCCGCGGGCTATTACGACGTGCTCTTTCACATGATTCCATTCAATGACCGCGGGGAGAAGGCACCGCATCCGGTCTATGGCCGCTCCGATGCTCCCGAATGGTTGCTCGACAGGTCAACCGGAGAGCATCGGCCCAATCCGGATTTTGCCTTGCGCCATACGGTCGATCTGCAGTGCCATAGTGAATGCGGGCTCAGGGTCAAGATCGACAAGAAGAGCGGCCGGATCGCACGCATCATCGGCAATCCCTATCAGGCGAATTGTCGTTCCGACTATCTCGACTACAAGATGCCGATTGCGAAAACGGCGCGGCTTCCCGGAACCGTTTGTGCACGTGGCAATACGGGGTTGCAGACGGTCTATGACCCCTATCGGGTGACGGTACCGCTCAAGCGGACCGGGCCGCGGGGCGCCAACAAATGGAAGCCTATTTCATGGGAGCAGTTCATCAAGGAAGTGGTCGAAGGCGGACGCATCTTCGCCGACACCGATGACCCGGCAAGCAAGGAGCTCGAGGTTCTTGGCTTCCGTGGCCTTTATGAAAAGCGCAATGAGCCCATGGATCCCGAGGCGCCCGAGATGGGCCGTCGCACCAATGGCCTCGTGATCCAGGGCGGGCGGATCAAGGGGACGCGGCGCAAGTTCCAGACCCGGTTTGCCAATGCCTTCGGCACGGTGAACGAATTCGAACATACCAATGTCTGCGAAGTCAGCCACCATATCGCAACGGATGCGGTTTATCCGCACAAGCATGCGGTGAAGCCCGACATCCGTAGCGCCGAGTTCGTGATGTTCTGGGGTACATCGCCCGGAGATGCCAATTTCCCCATGCAGACGATGGCCAAATACACGGCTGAGGCCCGGGCGCGGGGGACCCGCTATGTCGTCGTCGATCCGGTGCTGCATCGCGGCGGTGTCGGCGGCGACAGTGCGGAGTGGGTGTCGATCAGGCCGGGAACCGATGGTGCGCTGGCCATGGGCATGATCCGCTGGATGATCGAGAACGGGCGCTATAATGCGGACTATCTCAGCTATCCCAACCAGAGAGCGGCGGAGGCGGCGGGCGAGCTGTCGCATACGGACGCGAGTTTCCTCGTCATCGTCGAACCGGGTCACGAACGTGAAGGTGCCTATCTCTCACCGGCGGAGGCTGGGCTTGCCGTCGGCGAGGGCGAAGGGCATGTCGTGATTGGTGCCGACAGCGGGCGTCCGGAGCCCGCGGCCGAGGCCGGGAAGGCCAGGCTCGACCATGCGGGCACTGTGAATGGCATCCGCGTCAAGAGCGCCTTCCGCCTGCTCCGGGAATCGGCCAACCGCCATAGCCTGGAAGAATATGCGGCGATCTGTGGGGTTGCGGCAGAAAAGATTGCCGATCTCGCGCGCGAATTCACCTCGCACGGCCGCAAGGCGGCGAGCGAATTCTATCGCGGCGTCGTCAAGCACCCGAACGGCTTCTACAACGGCTTCGCGCTCCACATGCTCAATGTCCTGATCGGCAATCTTAACTGGAAAGGCGGCATCAGCGCCGGCGGCGGCAGCTATGGAGGCATGACCGGAATCTATGATCTCAATTCGGCGCCGGGCCTCAGCAAGGCCAAGGGAATCAAGATCAATCGCGAAGGCGCGCATTACGAAAGCTCGACCGAGTACAGAAAGAAGGTTGCAGCCGGCGAGGATCCCTATCCCGCCCGGCGGCCGTGGTTCCCGCACACCTTCAATGTCTACAGCGAGCTGTTGCCGTCAATCATTGAGGGCTATCCCTACAAGGCCGATATCCTGATCTGGCACATGGCGACACCGTTCTACTCGGTGCCGGGTCAGGGCAATGAGGAGCTGATCGAGAAGGTCAAGGATCCGAACAATATTCCGCTGATCATCGCCAGCGACATCGTCATCGGCGATACCAGCATGTATGCGGACTATATCCTTCCCGACACCACTTTCATGGAACGGTGGGTGCATATCGGCCTGCACGAGACGACACTCGTCAAAGGCACCTCCGTACGCTGGCCGGTGATCGAACCGCTGACTGGCAAGACCGCCGATGGGCGCCATTTCAGCTATGAGACCTTCCTCATCGACGTCGCCGAAGCGCTCGGTCTGCCCGGGTTCGGCAAAGAGGCGATCCCGGACCGGAACGGCCGGCTCTGGCCGCTGCACAGCCGCGAGGACTATTTCCTCAAGATTACGGCGAATGTGGCCTATGCGGATGGCGACCCCGTGCCGGATGTCGCCGAGGAGGACATGCAGATTTGCGATCTCGCCGCGTTCCGCAAGGAGTTCGAGGATTCCCTGCCGGCCGATCAATGGCCGAAGGTGTTGCAGGTTCTCGCCCGCGGCGGCCGGTTCGAACCGGCGGAGAACGCCTGGGACGGCGAGCGCCTCGGCCATCGCTACACGAAGCGCTTGCGCATTTACGCCGAAGAGGTGGCCCTTTCGCGAAATGCGATCACCGGCAAGCGGTTTCCCGGCACCCCGATGTGGCTCGAACCGGCGACCATTGCCGGTACGCCGCTGGCGGAGCTGGACCCGAAGGACAAGTGGCCACTGAAGATCCTTACCTACAAGGGGTCCCTGCAGACCCATTCGCGCCTGTCGTCGAACACGATCCTGCGCGAAATCCAGCCCGAGAACTGGATCGAGATCAATGTCCGGACAGCGGCGGAATTCGGGCTGAAGGACGGTGATCTGGTCTGGGTCGAGACGCCGCATGGGCGCCGCAAGGGACGGGTCAAGCTGCGCGAAGGCGTGCTGCCCGGTGTCATCACCTTCTCCGTTGGCTACGGACATTGGGGCTACGGAGCCTCCGCGGTCGATATCGGCGGCAAGCGCGTTCTTCCGGACCGCATTCGCTCCGCCGGCATTCACCTCAATCCCATCATGCGTCGCGATCCGGATGTGTGGCAAATGCCCCTGATCGACCCCGTGGGGGGCAGCGCCACCTTCTTCGAAACTCCGGCGAGGTTGCAGCATGCCTGAGACGATGGTGGAAGAAACGTCGGTGCAAGGGCATGAGGCGCATGCCGCCAGCTATGTGCTGGCGGCCGCGGCGCTGCTGCTCAACGCACCGGACGAGCAGGTCCAGGTCCAGCTTCGCGCTGCTGGCGCGATGCCGGAACAGCCGCTCGAATCGCTTCGCCAGTCCTTTTACGACCGCTTCTGCATCCCCCAGTCCGGCCTCTACATCCCTCCTTTCGAGCATGTATTCCGGCGGCGCCAGAGGGTCGGAAAATACTGGCATTTTCCGCCTGCCCGCTTTGGCGGTGGTTGCGCAGTGGAGCAGGTCTATGAGCGTTTCGGGTTCGAGCATACACGGGTGAAGGCCGATCCGATTCTCAGTGCGCCGCATCTGCCCGGGGATCATCTCGGCTTCATGCTGGCATTCCTCGGCTGGGTACTCCGCGGCGGGGTGCAGGTGAAATCGATGCCCCCCGAGATTGTCGGCGATCTCAGGACATTCGTCGCCATGCACATCAATGGGTGGGCCTTTGCCTATTGCGACCTTCTGCGGGAAAGCGAACCCGATGGCTATGCGGCCGCGGTGGGAGAAGCCGTGCGCGACGCCATCGGCGAGGTCAATGCCTTCCTCGCCGGGGACGAGGGCACGGCCACGGTGCCGTCATAAGCTTCCGGACCGGACTGCGGCCCTGCCTCTTCGACCGCGCATCCGTGATGCTCATGCTTGATTTTTTGAGCGCCAGGATGGAGTATTTCTGCAACCGCTGGTGCGATCGGGGGGCCGATGGTCTTCCCGCGAGAGTCCTTCGCTGCGCGCCCGTGTTCCAAGGCCCCGGGGGAAGCGGCCCCATGATGAAAGGCTAGATCATGAACGAGCTTCCCGCCTCCGGCGCCGGCGACATCAAGAAACGCTATTCGCATGTCTGGGAGGCCTATCGCACGCTCGGCGAGGCCTGCGCCGATGCCGGGCCGCTTGATGCGAAGGGTCGCCGGCTCGTTAAGCTCGCGCTGGCCATCGGCGCCGGCTCGGAAGGCGCGGTGCATTCGCATGTGCGGCGGGCGCTCGCTGAGGGAATCGATGCCGAGGCCCTGCGCCAGGTGGCCATCCTTGCGGTTCCCACCCTCGGTCTTCCGGCCGCTGCCGCCGGCCTCTCCTGGATCAACGACCTGATCGAGGACTGATCCCGCAAGAAGGAGCCCAATTCTCACCGGCGCAATCTGTGCATGCCGGCTCGCAGGGGTGAGTCCGGGAAGAGGCTTTCGCCGCGAACGCCCCTACAAGGGGGCCGGGGGCCAGGATTGATCCTGTCTCGAGTTGCCGGGACGGCTCGGAAGGCGCCTGTTCATCATGTGGACCGGTTTGTGGGTCAGACTTTTTCAGTGCGGAAGACGTGTCGTTTTATAAGTCGCTTAGACGAAATAGATGGCGGAGAGGGTGGGATTCGAACCCACGGTACCCGCGAGGGGTACAACGGTTTTCGAGACCGCCCCGTTCGACCACTCCGGCACCTCTCCGCATGATGTCGAACCTGTTGGCGCGGGCGGGGTTATACGGCAAGCTCCGCGGCCCCTCAAGCCGTTTCTCCCCTCCTCACCGGCACGTGTCTTGATCGCAGCGCCACGGTTTTCTAACAAGATCTTTCCACAGCAGATCTCGGCGATCGGGGTTGCCCGGTATGACAAGGCTCGTCCATATCGGCCTCGCCAAGGCGGCGAGCACCTATCTGCAGACAGTCTGGCATCTTTCCCCGAAACATGGGCTACACGATGTCAGACCGTTTCTCGCCGAGGCTTGTGAGCAAGTCAGGCGCGGGCGTCCGCTGCCGGCGATGACGGCGAATCCCGTCGGCCCCGGAGACGTCGGCGGCGCAGCGGTCATTTCGAGCGAGGGTCTTTCCCAGGCCTATCTCAACGAGACGGCGCACCAGCGGGCACTTCCCCGCTATCGCAAGGAGATCGCCCGCAGTGTCGCGCGCGCCGGCTTTGCCAGCCAGGCGCTGCTGGTCGTGCGCGAGCCCCGGTCCTGGCTGCGCTCGCTGCACGAACAGTCGCTGAAGCAGGGCGAATACCGGGACTTTCGCAGCTTTCTCGACCATCAGCGTTCCTATATCGCGGGTGTCACCGATCTTGCCGCCCTTGCCGCGGACTGGTGCAATGCCGGCATGTCGCTTGTCGTCCTCCCCGTGGAATGGCTGCGCGAGGACGAGGGCCGTTTCTGGGCCACGCTCGAGGAGCGCACCGGCTTGCCCACACCGCCGCGCGCCATTCTCGAGCGGGTGCGCAAGAATCGCCACTGGCTCAATCGCACGGTCGCCGACAGGCGATCCTTCCTGCAGCAGGCGAACCGCTTCCTTGCGGAGATGCGGGCGACATATGGAAATCTCAAGGGCCTGCCACCCGAATTTCTTCGCGAGCGTTCCATGCTGAGTTCTCAATTCGGTGGCAGCGCGCATTGGGTGACGCGCCGGATTGCGGAATATGGGAAAGATACCGATATTGAACGACTGAGCGCCCTGCTCGCAGCGATCAATGCCGATTCCGATCCGGAGATGCCCGACGCGGAGCTCCTCCGGCATCTGCACCAAAACTATCTCGGCTTTCTCGACACACGGGATGACTTTCCCGCCGATTTGCTGTCCCGCTATCGTGAGTCCCTGGATGCCTGGGAGGCGACAGCGGACGACGCCTGAGCGCAGCGGCGACGGGGAGCGACGGCTTTGCCTTGACAGACCCCGGGGGCTTCGATAGAGAACCGCGGTTCCGCGCGGCGCCCGACGGGTGCCAAGGACGGCCTGTGCGCCGCATGTCCAATGCGCGGATGAAGAGAGAAGAAAGCCTGCGGAAACCGACCCGAAAGCGCGGGACTTGCCCGCCCGGTTGTTCGCGGCGGAAAACGGAAACGGAAAGTAATCATGTTCGCAGTCGTGAAGACGGGCGGCAAGCAGTACAAGGTCGTCGAGAATGATGTGCTTACGGTGGAGCGCCTGCCCGGCGCGGCCGGCGAGACCGTGACGCTCGACGAGGTGCTGCTGGTCGGAGATGAAAAGGGTGTCAAGGTCGGCACGCCGACGGTGGCCGGCACGGTGGTGACGGCGGAGATCGTCGAGCAGACGCGCGGCGACAAGATCATCGTCTTCAAGAAGAAGCGCCGCCACAATTACCGGCGCAAGCGCGGACACCGGCAGGATCTGACTGTGCTCAAGGTGTTGGCCATCGGCGCTGCGAAGGCGAAGCCGGCGGCAAAGAAGGCCGCGCCAAAGGCGACAGCACCGGAAAAGGTGCCGGAAAAGGCGAAAGAGACGCCGAAAAAGACGCCCGCCAAAAAGCCCGCGGCGAAGCAAGCTGAGACCGCGTCCAAGACGAAGGCCGCGCCGAAGACGACAAAGGCCAAGGCCGCGCCGAAGAAGGCCGCTGCGAAAGCGACAACACCGGCGAAGAAGGCTCCGGCAAAGAAGGCCGCGCCCAAGGCCGCGAAGGCGAAATCCGCGCCGAAATCCAAGGCGTGAGATGAAGGAGGCAGGAAGAGATGGCTCATAAGAAAGCAGGCGGCTCCTCGCGCAATGGGCGCGACACCATCGGGCGCCGGCTCGGCGTCAAGAAGTTCGGCGGCGAACATGTGGTGCCAGGCAATATCATCATCCGCCAGCGGGGCACGAAATGGCACCCCGGCGAGGGCGTCGGGCTCGGCCGCGACCACACCATTTTCGCCACCGTCGAGGGCGAGGTGCGCTTCCACAAGACGCGCGACCGGACGACCGTCAGCGTGCTGCCGCCCGAGACTGCGGACAAGGGCTGACCCGCCGCACGAGACAGGGATGGAGGGAGATGGACGCCATCCATCTCCCTTTTGCTTTGCGCGACCACCGCGGCCGGGCATGATGCGGGACCATGGCTCGGCCCTTTTCGGCCGCAGCCCGAGGCATGTACAGGCCAAGGCATGAAATTCGTCGACGAAGCGAGGATCCACGTCATCTCGGGCGCCGGGGGCAATGGCTGCCTTTCCTTCCGGCGCGAGAAATTCGTCGAGTTCGGCGGCCCCGACGGTGGTGACGGCGGGCGCGGCGGTGATGTTTATGGCGAGGCCGTGGCGGGCCTCAACACGCTCATCGACTTCCGCTACCAGTCGCGCATCAAGGCCGGCCGCGGCGGCGACGGCAAGGGCCAGAACCGCACCGGCGCGGCGGGGCGCGACGTCGTCCTGAGGCTTCCCGTGGGCACCCAGATCTTCGACGAGACGGGCGAATTTCTCATTGCCGACCTGACCCGCGAGGGCCAGCGCGTGCTGCTCGCGCGAGGCGGCGCGGGTGGCCTCGGCAACACCCATTTCAAGTCCTCGACGAACCAGGCGCCACGGCGCACGACACCCGGCGGCGCGGCCGAGGAACGGACCTTCCTGCTGCGTCTCAAGCTCCTCGCCGACGCCGGGCTCGTCGGCCTGCCCAATGCCGGCAAATCAACCTTTCTCGCCACCGTCAGCCGGGCGCGGCCGAAGATCGCCGCCTATCCCTTCACCACGCTCACACCGCAGCTCGGCATGGTCGAGAGCGACGGCACGCGCTTCGTCCTTGCCGACATTCCCGGGCTCATCGCGGGGGCGAGCGAGGGCCGCGGCATCGGCGACCGCTTCCTCGGCCATGTCGAGCGCTGCGGCGTGCTCCTGCATCTCGTCGATGCCACGCTCGAGGATGTCGCGGCCGCCTATCGCACGGTGCGCGCGGAACTCGACGCCCATGGCGGGGGACTTGAGGCGAAACCCGAGGTGGTGGCGCTGAGCAAGGTCGACGCGCTTGACGCCGACGCGCGCGCGGCAAAGGCAAGGGCGCTGGAGGCGGCGGCGGACGCGCCGGTGCACCGGCTCTCGGCGGTGAGCGGCGAGGGCGTCGAAGCCGTCCTGCGGGCGCTTCTTGCGCATGTCGGCAGGCGGTCGGCGGACGAGGCCGAGGCGGCGCCCGCCACCTGGTCACCGACGGAGGCGTCCTGATGGACGTGCGGCGCTTCATCGCCGGCGCCTGTCCGAGAAACGCCGGGCCGCCGCGCGGCCACCCGCTGGTGCCGGCATCGGCGCGCTGGCGCGGCCTCAGAATCGGGCTTCTCGGCGGCTCCTTCAATCCCGCGCACGATGGCCATCTGCACATCAGTCGCGAGGCCCTGAAGCGGCTGGCGCTGCATCATGTCTGGTGGCTCGTCAGTCCGCAAAACCCGCTCAAGCCGCGCGCCGGCATGGCACCGCTTGCCGAGCGACTGGCCACCGCGCGCGCCGTGGCGCGCCATCCGCGGATCCATGTCTCCGCCCTCGAGGCCAGGCTCGGCACCGTGTATACGGTCGACACGATGGCGCGGCTGCGGGCTGCGGTTCCGGGAGCGGAATTCGTCTGGCTGATGGGTGCCGACAATCTGTCGCAACTCGTGAAATGGCGCCGCTGGCGCGAACTGGCGGCGCTCGTTCCGCTTGCGGTGATCGATCGGGATCGCTATGCTTTCAAGGGCTTGGCGGGAAAGTTCGCACAATGCTTCCGCCACCACCGCTTGCCCCAGGGAGCCTGGAAGGCGCTTGCAACGACACCCACACCAGCCTGGACCTTTATCGGCCTGCGCCGACACCCCATATCTGCCACGGCCCTTCGTGAAGAACGCCTCCGGGCGGCGTCCTGTCGTGGCCGGGCGCGGGCCTTGAGAGTGGAGGAGTAGGGATTGGAGACAGGACCGACGACGATTCACATTCCCCTGAGATCGCCGCACATGACAGCGGAAAAGGCGCACGGGATCGCGCGCGCGGCGCTCGAGGACAAGAAGGCGGAAGACATCATCACCATTCCGCTCGCCGGAAAATCATCGATCGCCGACCTCATGATCATTGCCAGCGGCCGCTCGGCGCGCCAGGTGGCAGCGCTCGCCGAACACACGATCGAGGCGCTCAAGCATGCCGGCGAGAGTGAGGTCCGCGTCGAGGGTCTGCCACAGGCCGACTGGGTGCTGATCGACGCGGGGGACCTTATCGTCCACATCTTCCGCCCCGAGGTGCGCAGCTTCTACAATCTCGAGAAGCTCTGGGGCGCCGCGGACTTCGGTGCCGAGGCGACACCGCATTAGCGAGCGGCGGGACGCCGCCGCGGCGGCCGCCGGGGCCCGCGCCGCGTCGGGCCGCAAGCCGGTGCCGTCACTCCCCGGGCCGACCCGTGCCATCCTATGGA
>RFKS01000329.1 GCA_003694205.1 Alphaproteobacteria bacterium
CATCGACGGCGTCGCCATGAGGTGCCGTCGCGTGTTGCGCTGCCGCGATCACCGCTGCCGGCTGCGGCCGCGTGATCTCCGCCTCGACGAGAGCGCGGATCGAGGCCACGTTTCCGAGCTTCTCCGATCGGCGGCTCACAGGCGGACGAAACTGAGATTGCCGGGGCAATGGAGCACCACCGGGCGCCCTTTGCACGGCCGGTAGATCTCGCCATCGAGTGTCACGGGAACCGGGCCTTCGATGCGGATGTGATCGGCGCGGCCGACATGACATCCGTCCATGCCGCCGCGCGAGAAGCGTCCGAGGGCAAGCGCGATGACCGCACGCCACAGCGGACCCCGGCCGAAGGCAATGGCAGAAAACTTGATGCCCCCCGTGCCATCCTCGCCGAACGGCCTTAGGCCAAGCAGGAGGCAATCAAGGGTGGTGGCGACGACGACCGCGAAGCGGCCATGCAGGCGCCGGCCATCATCGGGAACGATCGTCTGCGGGTCCGCACGCAGGGGGGAGCTCCGGACTCCGACGAGGGCGGACAGCACGAGCCACGCGATGGAAATCGCGTGTCCCAGCGCCGAAGGAATACGCAGCGGGTGGATGCGGCGGCGACACCACTCGATGCCGTTGACCACGCCGCCGGTACCGAAAAAGAGGCCCGCCCGCGGCGGTGCGCCGTCCCCGACATCCAGCGTGATGATCGCGCGCTCGGTCAGATGCCGATCAAGGCGCCCTCTGGCGACGATGCGAAACAGCTTTCTGAGGACCCGCTCGGGCCGGCCGCGGGCACCAAGATCGGCCGCAATCATGTTGGTGCGGCCACCAGGAAGAATGGCCAGTGGCGGTACCGTCCGAAAGGGATTGTCGTTGATGATGCTCGACAGCGTCGCCTGGATGGTGCCGTCACCGCCATTGATGACGATCAGCCCCACCCGGGCGTCGGCGAACAGCCGCAGGCCCTCGGGAATGGAGCGGATGTCCTCGAACTGGAAATGGAAGACATGCGGCTCGCGCGCGACCAGTCGGCGCACCGCGGCGAGCCGGCGCCGGTTCTGCGTGCTGGCGCAATTCGACAAAATTCCCACCAGAGGCGTGGCGCCGTCCCCGCTTGCGCGTCTGATCGGCTTTTCCAGCATCAGCAATCAGCCTTTTCCTGCCACGGCGCGCCGGACCGTTCCGGATCAGGTGCGGGGCGACCAGTCGGAGCATAGGTTAAAATCGCGTTCATTTCCATTCCGCCTTCCGCTCCGGCCCATGATACGCCGGGCCCAGCTCCCGCTTGCAACGTCGACGCAGGCAGGGCACAGAAGGTGGTGCGGTGCGTCGCGACCACGCATGGCATGACCTTCGTGCCGGGCGCGGAAATCGTAAGGCGAGCCCCCCGCGGTGTCGCCATCGAGCGTCGCCAGAAAGCCAAGAAAGGTGGCGGAAATATGACTGTTGCGGGTACCGGACCGGGCGCTGTCGGGCGGCGGCGGAGGCATTGGCGGCGATGATCCGGCGCATCGACCTCTATGTCTTGCGGCGGGTGGCGATACCCTTCGGGATCACCGTTCTCATCGCCGCCTTGCTGCTGCTGCTCGAACGCATGCTGCGGCTGTTCAATTTCGTGGTCAACGAGAACGGTCCGGCCGATGTCGTATGGCAGATGCTCGCACATCTTGTGCCCCATTATCTCGGCCTAGCCCTGCCCGTTGGCGCATTTCTGGGAATACTTCTCGCCTTTCGTTCGCTGTCGCTGTCGAGCGAGCTCGATGCCCTTTTCGCGGCCGGTGCCGGGCTGCCGCGTCTGATAGCGCCCCTGCTCGTCGTCGCCACATTGCTCGGCGCTGCCGATGTCTGGCTCGTCGGCTATCTCCAGCCGTACAGCCGCTACGCATACCGACAACTTGATTTCGAGCTGCGCAGCGGCGCTCTTGGCGCCAGCATCCGGGTCGGCGAGTTTGTACCGCTGGCCGAGAACCTGCTGCTCCGCGTCGGCGCAACGCGGGAGGGCGGTCGCGAGCTCGACGAGATCTTCCTGCGGCGCGAAACCGCGCAGGGGGAGGAGATCACGGCAACCGCCAAGCGCGGCGGCTTCTTTGCCACCGACGACGATCAGACGATCCTACTGCGCCTTTATGACGGGCGCCTTGTTGAATTCGACCCCGAATACAGGACGCCGCGCGTACTGTCTTTTCGCTCGCAGGACATCGTTGTCGACCTTCCACGGATTGAAACCTTTCGCCGCCGCGGCGGAGAGGAGCTCGAGCTCACGCTCGGCGAGCTTGCCGCGGCGATTGACGATCCCGCGACGCCACCTGATGACCGGCGGCGCTTCCTCGGAAATTTCCACTGGCGGCTGCTGCATATCCTGACCTTTCTCGTGCTTCCCTTCGTCGCCGCGCCGCTCGGCATCGCCAACAAGCGAACCGCGGCTGCGGGCAACATCGTTGCCGGGCTCGCACTGCTGATCGTCTATAACGAACTGAGCGAGGCCGCCGAGCGTCAGGTGGCACTGGCCGGCGCGTCGCCCTATTTCACCATCTGGCCACTTTATTCGCTTCTCCTCGCGCTCGGCGTCGTGCTCTTCGTCTCCGCCGCCTATCGCCCCGGGCGCGGCGTCGCGGGGCTTATTGATCGTGTCGCCGAGGGCTTGTTGCGGCCGCTGCGCCGGCTCGTCGCCGACATTCGTGAGGCGGTGGTGCGATGACCACTCCCTTCCGCCCCCTGCGCCGCTATTTCGTCCCGTCGCGCACCTTCGGCCGCTATCTGGCGCGCCAGTTCCTGGTCCGCCTGCTCGCCCTCGTCATCGGCGTCGTCGCCATCCTGCAAATGCTCGACCTTCTCGACCAAATGGACGCGATCCTGGCCGCGGAGGGCAATGGCGCCGGTGCCTTGTGGCGCTATGTCCTGCTGCGCCTGCCCGATCTTCTCAGCCGCTTCATTCCCTTCAGCGCGCTGCTCGCGGTTTTGCTGACGCTCGCCACGCTCAACCAGCACAGCGAGATCGTGGTCATGAAGGCATCCGGCATGTCGGCGCACCGCATCCTACTGCCGATCGGTCTCGTCTGTGCGTTGGTCGGCGCCCTGCACTTCGTTTTCGACCAGAAGGTGGTGGCGCCGTCGGTCGCCCAGCTCGCCTACTGGCAGCGCTTCGACTATGCCGCCGATCTGCCGCCGCCACCCGACAATCTCGCCGATATCTGGCTCACGGAGGGGCGGTCGGTCGTATTGGTGAAGGCGGTCAGCCGCACCGGCAACCGTGTCGTGCTCGACGACGTCACGCTCTATGAGCGCGATGCGGAGGGCCTGCTTAATGCCGTGACGCGCGCCGAATTCGCCTGGTATACGGATGGTCACTGGACCCTCTACTCGGTGCGCCGCTTCGACATCGCGACCCAGAGCGTGAGCCGCAGCGAATCCGAGCCCTGGGGGCTCGCCGTCCCGCCCGAACGCTTCTTCTCGCTCAGCATCGTACCCGAATATGTGAGCTTCTCCGCGCTCGCCGATGCCATTGCGCAGAGAGAGCGGGAGGGGCTTCCCGTCTCCGCGCTCAAGGCCGCACTCTATCAGAAGCTGGCCCTGCCGGCCTCGACGCTGATCATGCCCATCCTCGCCGCGCTCGCCGGCTTCGGCGTGCATCGACGGGGGCAGCTCTTCGCCCGCACGGCCTTCGGCATGGGGCTCGGATTCGCCTTCTTTGTCGCCGACAATTTCATGCTCGCGATGGGGAAATACGGTGCCGCGCCGCCATTCCTGGCGGCGTTCGGACCACTTGCCGTCTTCCTGATCATCGGCCTCACCGTCCTGTTCTACACCGAAGAATGACCGCCGAACGACCCGCACAGGAAGAGCAGGCCCACCATCAGGGCGATCGCCGGGAACTGGCCCGCGGCGCAAGTCTCGCCTTCCTCGGCCGTGCCGGCGCGCTCATCGAGGCGGCGAGCTTTCCCCTCTATCTGTGGCTCTATGGATCGGTGATGTTCGGCATCTACGCCACACTGTGGGCGGTGGTCCGTATCGGCACCGGTTTCACGCAGATGGGGATGGATGTCGCGCTGCAACGATTCCTGCCCGCCTTCGACGACGAAACCGACGTACATCGCGGCGTCGCGATTGCGATCATGGTATCGGGGCTCGCTGGTGTCGCCGGCGCGATCGCGCTCACGGTCGGCGCGCCATGGCTTTCTGTGCTGGTCCAGGGTGCGGACACGGTCGATCCCGCCACCGCCGTTGGCATCATCCGGCTCTATGCCTGGCTGCTGCCGCTATGGACGACGCTCGAGATCCTCACCGCCTGCGTCCGCGCACGACGCAAATTCGGCCCCGAAATCCGCATCCGCTCCTTCTACGAACAGGCTTTCCGCATCAGCCTTGCGCTGCTCTTCTTTGCGTTCGGCC
>RFKS01000330.1 GCA_003694205.1 Alphaproteobacteria bacterium
CCGGAACACAGGCGTCGGCAGCCGGCCGGCCGGTGACCACGATCATCACCGGCCGTTCGTTTTTCGGCCGCCCGAGGAGCGCTCTCAGAAAGCCCATGGGCGAGGGCGTGTGGGTGAGGGTGGCAAGCCCCGCCTCGTGCAATGCGGCGAGAAGAAAGCCGCAGGCGATGCCGACCGATTCCTGGACATAGTAGTTCTTGGTCCGCTCGCCGGTCTCGGGATCCCGGCCATAGCTCTCCTGAAAGCAGACGATGAGCCAGGGCGCAATCTCGAGAAAGGGCTTGTCGGCACTGGTTCCGAGCGGCGCGAGGTCGGCGAGCCAGCGCGTGCCCGCCCGCCCGGCGTAGAAGGCACGCTCCTCCTCCTCGGCGGCGGCACGGATCCGGCGCTTGAGCTCCGGATCGCCGACGACCGCGAAATGCCAAGGCTGCTTGTTGGCGCCGGAAGGCGCGCTGCCGGCCGTGCGGAGCGCCGCCTCGATCACCTCTCGCGGCACCGGTTCGGGCGAGAAATCGCGCACCGTGCGGCGGCGGCTCATCGCTTCGGCGAATCGTCGGGCGCGGGCGATCATCTCGTCGTCGCCATAGTGCGGATAGCCCGCCAGCGGCTGTGGTCGGTAGACGGCCTGCATTCTCGCTCACTCCTCCTTGCGCGACGGCCATGGACAGCCGCCTTCGCGATGCGCCATCATGGCCGCAAAAGACGCGACGGAAAAGGCGGTCGGACGCGATGCCAGGATTGAACGGGAAGGAACATGCGCTGGCACCGCCGGCGCTGACCCGTGCGCTTGATCGGCTGGCGGCGATCGATGCGGATATCGCCCGCGCACGCGCCGCGCACGGTGATCCGCCGCCGCGGGCGGGCGCGGCCGGATTTCAGACCCTGTTGCGCATTCTCATCGGCCAGCAGCTCTCGACGAAAGCGGCACAGACCATCGCCGACCGGCTCGCGGCGCTGCTCGGCGGCGAAACCGCGCCGGGGGCGCTCCTCGCGCGCAATGACGACGAGCTGCGCGGCATCGGCCTGTCGCGGCAGAAGGTCGCCTATGCCCGGGCGCTGGCGGAAGCGGTCTCCTCCGGGCGTTTCGACCCCCATGGCCTTGGCGATCTCGACGACGATGCGGCAATTGCGGCGATCACCGCGCACAAGGGATTCGGTGTCTGGTCGGCGCAGATGTATCTCATGTTCTCGCTCGGCCGCGCCGACATCTGGCCCATCGGCGATCTCGGCGTGCGCGAGGGACTGCGCCGCATCAAGAACCTCGACGTGCGCCCCGACGAGCGGCAGGCGGCGGCGATCGGCGAGGCCTGGTCGCCCCATCGCTCGGCGGCGGCGATGATGTGCTGGCACGTGCTGCACAATATGCCGGCATGAGCCCGCAGGACCCCATGGCACCGCGCCGGGCGCGCTCGATCGCCGAATTCGCCGAGCGAATGGCGCATTTCGTCTCGTCCGAAGGGCTCGCCTATGCGCTGGCCTTCCGGCCGCGCGGCGACGATGTCATCATCGCCACCTATCCCAAGGCCGGCACCACCTGGATGCAGCAGATCGTGCACGGGCTGCGCACCGGCGGCGACATGGATTTCGCCGAAATCTCCGCGGTCGTGCCCTGGATCGAGCTCGCCCACGACATGGGGATCGATCTCGAGGCGCCGCAAAAAGCCGCGCCACGCGCCTTCAAGACGCACTGGAACGGCGAGCAGATGCCGCGTGAGGGCCGCTATATCGTCGTCATACGCGACCCGCGCGATACCATGGTCTCCTTTTACCGTTTCATGGAGGGCTGGTTTCTCGAGCCCGGCGCCGTGAGCGCGGACGACTTCGCCGCCTATCTCATCGACCGCGACCATCCCGCAGGCAGCTACTGGCAGCACCTCAAGACCTGGTGGGCGCGCCGCCAGGACGACAATGTGCTGATGCTCGCCTTCGAGGACCTGCTCGCCGACCTGGCCGGCCAGGTGCGCCGCGTCGCCCGCTTCGTCGGCATCGAAGACGAGGCGACGATCGCCATAGCCACCCGGCAGGCGCGCTTCGATTTCATGAAGGCGCATGAGCGGCAGTTCGACGATCATTTGACGGCCGAGGCGCGCAACGCCGCCTGCGGCCTGCCGGCGGCGGCGCTATCGAGCAAGGTTCGCACAGGGCGGAGTGGCGGCCATGCCGGCACGCTCGGGCCGGCGATCCGCGCCCGCCTTGACGCCATCTGGCAGAGCGAGATTGCATCGCCGCTTGGTTTTGCCGACTATGCGGCGCTGCGCCGAGTGCTTGCCGCGGAGGCGGAGGAAGCCGACTTCCGTCCGTGACCTTGATCGCGATCAAGGCAGACCGCGAAGGGGCGGGCCAGACTGGCGAGGAACAGGAACGAGGAGGAACGCGTCATGACCGAAGGCCCGCTTTATCTCGTTGGCGTAGACGGCAGCGATCCGAGCCGCCGCGCCGTCGCCGTCGCCGCGCGGCTCGCCGCCCGCTGCGGCGGCCGCCTGCTCATCGCCCACATCATTCACTGGTCGGGCTTCACGCCGCTCTCGCTCGAGGAGGCACTCCGGCGACCGATCGACAAGAAGCAGGAGGAAGAGACAGCGCGCGAGAAAATCCTCGCGCCGCTCGTCGCGGTGGCGGAGGACAACGGCATCGAGCCCGAGACCTATTACAGCTGGGGCAGCCCTGCGGAATCGCTCCACAAGCTGGCGCGCGACCGCGGTGCGGAGATGATCGTCGTCGGCCGCCGCGGGCATTCCAATATCGCTGAAATCATTCTCGGCTCGGTGTCGAACGCGATCGCCCATATGTCGGACATTCCGGTCCTTCTCGTGCCCTAGGGTCGGCGTGGGCATTTGCTTGCGAGGGAGAAATTCATGACTGTGGTGACCATCGAACACCGCCGCCGCATCGCCGTCATCCTTGTCGACAATCCGCCGGTCAATGCCATCTCGGCCGCCGTGCGCCAGGGCCTTGTCGCGGCGACGCGGGAGATCGCGGCCGATGCCGGGATCGACGCCGCGGTGCTGGCCGCCAGCGGCCGCACCTTCATGGCCGGCGCGGATATCAGCGAATTCGGCCGCCCGCCGGTGCCTCCGCTCCTGCCCGAGGTGGTAAGCGCGCTCGAGGCGACGCCGAAGCCGCTCGTCGCCGCCATCCACGGCACCGCGCTCGGCGGCGGACTAGAGCTTGCTCTCGGCTGCCACTATCGTCTCGCCCGCGCCGACGCGAAGCTCGGCTTTCCGGAGGTCCATCTCGGCATCATCCCCGGCGCGCAGGGCACGCAGCGCCTGCCGCGCCTCGTCGGGGTCCGCACCGCGCTCGAGATGATCACCAGCGGACAGCCGGTGCCGGCACCGCGCGCAAAGGAGATCGGGCTCGTCGATGCGCTCGTCGACGGCGATCTCCTGGACGAGGCGGTGGCCTATGCCGAAGACCTGGTGGCAAGCAAGGCCCCCCTGCGCCGCATCTCGGAGATGACGGTGCCCGATTCCGCGGACGCCGATGCGGTGATCGCCGAGTTCCGCGCCCTTGCGGAGAAGCGTTACCGCCATCTTTTCGCCCCGGGGCAGGCCATCGCGGCGGTCGCGGCGGCGGTGACGCTGCCTTTCGCGGAAGGGGTGAAGAAAGAGCGCGCGCTCATCGAGGAATGCTTCCGCCACCCGCAGTCCGCCGCCCTGCGCCATGCCTTTTTCGCCGAGCGGCAGGCGGCGAAGGTGCCCGGCATCGATAAGACGACACCGGTGCGCGAGATCGCGCGCGTCGGCATCGTCGGCGGCGGCACCATGGGCTCGGGCATCGCGCTCGCCTGCCTCGCCGCCGGCCTGCCGGTCACCGTCATCGAGCAGACGGTCGAGGCCG
>RFKS01000331.1 GCA_003694205.1 Alphaproteobacteria bacterium
CTTCCGCAACGAGTTCTTCGCCGAATACAAGGCGCACCGCCCCGAGGCGCCCGAGGATCTGGTGCCGCAGTTCCCGCTCATCCGGGAGGCGGTCGAGGCCTTCTCCGTACCCGCGATCGAGCTCGAAGGCTACGAGGCTGACGACATCATCGCGACGCTGACGCGGATGGCCCGCGAGAAGGGCTTCAAGGTGACAATCGTCTCCTCGGACAAGGACCTCATGCAGCTCGTCGAGGATGCGGTGGTGACCCTTCTCGACCCGATGAAGAACCGGCGCATCGGCCCCGACGAGGTTCGCGAGAAATTCGGCGTCGGGCCCGAAAAGGTGATCGAGGTGCAGGCGCTGTGCGGCGATGCGTCCGACAATGTGCCGGGCGTTCCCGGCATCGGCCCCAAGACGGCGGCACAGCTCATTGCCGCGTATGGCGATCTCGAGACCCTGCTCACACATGCGGGCGAGATCAAGCAGCCAAAGCGGCGCGAAAATCTCCTCGTCCATGCCGATGCGGCGCGGCTGTCGAAGCGGCTCGTCACGCTCGATCCGAGAGTGCCGCTCGAGGACTGGCCGCTCGAAGCGCTCGCGGTGCGCGATCTCGATCCCGCCCGTGTGCTCGCCTTCGTCGACGCCAATGCGTTCAAGTCGCTCCGCGCCCGTGTCATCGCCCATCTTGGCGATGGCGTTCCCGGCACCAGCCCCGAGGAGGCGGAGACCATCGCGGTCGGCGCGCCCGAATATGAGACCGTGGATACCATGGCCGCGCTCGCGCGCTGGATCGACCGCATCCGCGAGGCCGGAATCGTCGCCGTCGATACCGAGACCACGGGGCTCAATCCGGCGAGCGCGGAGCTTGTGGGCATCTCGCTTTCCGTGGAGGCAGGCAAGGCCGCCTATATCCCGCTGCGTCACAGGCCGCGCGACGGGCTTGACCTCGAGGATGCGACGCTGCGGCAGATCCCGCTCCCGCAGGCGCTCGCAGCGCTCAAGCCGGTGCTAGAGGATCCGAGCGTGCTCAAGGTGGGGCAGAACATCAAATACGACCTTGCGGTGCTTGCCCGCGAGGGGATCGAAATCGCGCCCATCGACGACACCATGCTCATCTCTTATGTGCTCGAGGCCGGGCTGCACGGTCACGGGCTCGACGAGCTGTCGCGGCTTCATCTCGACATCGAACCGGTGCCCTTCAAGGAGGTGGCCGGCAAGGGCAAGGCGCAGGTGACCTTCGATCGCGTGCCGATCGAGGAAGCGACACGCTATGCGGCCGAAGATGCGGATCTTGCGGGACGGCTCTATCGCCTGCTCAAGCCGCGCCTTGCCGCCGAAGGGCTGCTCACGCTCTATGAGACCATCGAGCGGCCGCTGGTGCCGGTCATTGCCGAAATGGAGCGGCACGGGATCGAGGTCGACCGCACCGAGCTCAACCGCCTGTCGGCCGAGTTCGCCGAGGGCATGGCGCGGCTCGAGAAGGAGATTCATGCGCTGGCCGGCGAGCCCTTCAACATCGCAAGCCCGGCACAGCTCGGCGAGATCCTTTTCGTGAAGATGGGGCTCGCGGGCGGCAAGAGGTCGAAGAGCGGTGCCTATTCGACGAGCGCGGCGGTGCTGGAGAAACTGGCCGAAGAAGGCCATGAGCTGCCGCGCCGGGTGCTCGAATGGCGCCAGCTCGCCAAGCTCAAGAGCACCTATGCGGACGCCCTCGCGGCGGCGATCAATCCGCGCACCGGGCGCGTGCATACCTCCTATTCGCTGGCCAACACCTCAACCGGCCGTCTCGCCTCGACCGATCCCAATCTGCAGAACATTCCGGTCCGCACCGAAGAGGGCCGACGCATCCGGCGTGCCTTCATTGCCGCCGATGGATGCCGCCTGCTTTCCGCCGACTACAGCCAGATCGAGCTCCGAATTCTCGCCCATATCGCCGATGTTGCGGCCCTGAAACAGGCCTTCGCCGAGGGGCTCGACATCCACGCCATGACCGCCTCGGAGGTCTTCGGCGTGCCGCTCGAGAAGATGGATCCGCTCACCCGGCGGCGCGCCAAGGCGATCAATTTCGGCATCATCTACGGCATCTCCGCTTTCGGGCTCGCGCGCCAGCTCGACATCTCCCGCGAGGAGGCGGCGGCCTATATCGAGACCTATTTCGAGCGCTTTCCCGGCATCCGCGACTATATGGAGGCGACCAAGGCGGCGGCGCGCGAGAAGGGCCATGTCAAGACGCTGTTCGGCCGCCGCATCCACACCCCCGAGATCAACTCGAAAAACCCCAATCAGCGCGGCTTCGCCGAGCGCGCGGCGATCAATGCGCCGATCCAGGGCTCGGCCGCCGACATCATCAAGCGGGCCATGGTGCGGATGCCCGGCGCGCTCGCCGCTGCCGGCCTTGAAAATGTCAAAATGCTGCTGCAGGTGCATGACGAGCTTGTTTTCGAGGCGCCGGAGGCGGCGGTCAAGGCGGCGCGGCCGGTCATCAGCCGGACCATGGAAGAGGCAACCCTTCCGGCGCTGTCGCTGTCGGTGCCGCTCGTCGTCGATATCGGCGTCGGTGCGAACTGGGCCGAAGCCCATTGATGGCAGAGCGGTCGCCGTGCCCCGCGGCAATTGGCGCGGATGGGGATCGGGGCGGGATCGGGGTCATCACGATTTCGCTAAGTGGTTGAGATGCCGGGCGATGCTCCCTAATATCGGAGCAATTCGGTCCGCTTGTCGCGATGCCGAGGCCAGCGGATGACACATGGACCGATGGTCGGTGGCATCGGTCAGGGAAGGAAGGGACGTCAATGCGGGTTCTTCTTGCGCAGCCGCGGGGGTTTTGTGCGGGGGTGGAGCGAGCGGTCGAGATTGTCGAGCGGGCGCTCGAACAGTACGGGCCGCCGGTTTATGTGCGTCACGAGATCGTGCACAACCGACGGGTCGTCGAGGATTTGCGTTCCAAGGGCGCGATTTTCGTCGAGGAGGTCGACGAGATCCCGACGGGTGCGCTCACCATCTTTTCGGCGCACGGCGTCTCGCGCAAGGTCGAGGCGGATGCCGCCGGCCGGGCGCTCGAGGTCATCGACGCCACCTGTCCGCTGGTGAGCCGGGTGCATCATGAGGGGCAGCGCTATGCCCGCGCCGGCTA
>RFKS01000332.1 GCA_003694205.1 Alphaproteobacteria bacterium
GACGGCCAGATCTTCCTCGAAACCGGGCTTTTCTATCGCGGCATCCGCCCCGCCATCAATGTCGGCCTGTCGGTCTCCCGCGTCGGCTCGGCGGCGCAGATCAAGGCGATGAAACAGGTCGCCGGCTCGATGAAGCTCGAGCTCGCGCAGTTCCGCGAGATGGAGGCCTTCGCGCAGTTCGGTTCCGACCTCGACAAGGCGACACAGCGTCTGCTCCAGCGCGGCCAGCGGCTGACCGAGCTTTTAAAGCAGCCGCAATATTCGCCGATGCCCGTCGAGGAGCAGGTGGTTGCCATCTTCGCCGGCACGCGCGGCTTTCTTGACGAGGTGCCGGTGGCCGAGGTGACCCGCTTCGAGACGGAATTCCTCGCCCAGATGCGGGCCAAGCACGGCGACCTGCTGGCCAGGATTCGCGAGTCACAGAAGCTCGACGAGGCGACCGAGAGCGAGCTTCGAACGATTCTCGAAGATTTCGCCAGGAAATTTTCCTGATCTGACGCCGGCACGCGCGCCGCCAGGGGACAGCCATGGCCAGCCTCAAGGATCTCCGAGACCGCATCGCCAGCGTCCGCTCGACGCAGAAGATCACCAAGGCGATGAAGATGGTCGCCGCCTCCAAGCTCAAGCGGGCGCAGGAGGCGGCGGAGAACGCACGCCCCTATGCGGACCAGACGGCGCGCATCCTCGCCGCTCTCGGCCAGGCGGTGGCGGCCGAGGAGACGGCGCCGCGGCTGCTCGTCGGCACCGGCCGCGACGACACCTATCTCGTCGTCGTCGCCACCTCCGAGCGTGGACTGTGCGGCGGCTTCAACACTAATATCGTGCGCGCCGCACGGCAGCGTATCGCCAGGCTTCTGGCTGAGGGCAAGGAGGTGAAGATCCTGTGCGTCGGCAGAAAGGGGCGCGCCATGCTGCGCCGCGAGCATGGCGACCGGATCATCGACTCGATGGATCTTGCCGGCGTGCGCACGCTCGGATTTGCGGACGCCGAACGGATCGCCGAGCGGGTGCGGGCGCTGTTCGATGAAGGAGCCTTTGACGTTGCGCTCTTCTTTTACGCGCGATTCAAGTCGGCGCTGACGCAGATTCCGACCGAGCAGCAGCTCATTCCGGTGCCGTTGCCGGAAGCCGATGCCACGTCCGCGCTCGGCGACGCGATCTACGAGTTCGAGCCCGACGAGGAGGACATTCTCGCCGAACTCCTGCCGCTCAATGTGGCGGTGCAGATCTATCGCGGCCTGCTCGAGAATGCGGCGTCCGAACAGGGGGCGCGGATGACGGCCATGGACTCGGCGACGCGCAATGCGGGCGATCTCATCGATCGCCTGACGCTGCAGTACAATCGCACGCGCCAGGCGGTGATCACCAAGGAGCTGATCGAAATCATTTCCGGCGCGGAGGCGCTGTAGCCACGAATGCCGCGAGGGCACGGCCCGCCAGGTGCGGGTCACCAATAAGGAGAAGAGAGCGATGGCAGAGAGCAGCAATCTTGTCGGGCGGATCGTCGCCGTGATCGGACCCGTGGTCGACGTCCAGTTCGACGACGACCTGCCCGAGATTCTGAACGCGCTCGAGGTCGACAATCAGGGCAATCGGCTGGTGCTCGAGGTGGCGCAGCATCTCGGCGAGAATATCGTACGCACGATTGCCATGGACTCGACCGACGGTCTCGTCCGCGGCCAGGAGGTGAAGGACACGGGCGAGCCGATCTCGGTGCCGGTGGGGCCGGAGACGCTCGGCCGCATCCTCAATGTCATCGGCGAGCCGGTCGACGAGCGCGGGCCTGTTGCCGCGAAGATGCGCTCGCCGATCCACAAGGAGGCACCGGCCTTCGTCGAGCAGTCGACCGAGCAGGAAATCCTCGTGACCGGGATCAAGGTGGTCGACCTGCTCGCGCCCTACGCCAAGGGCGGCAAGATCGGCCTCTTCGGCGGCGCCGGCGTCGGCAAGACCGTCCTCATCATGGAGCTGATCAACAATATCGCCAAGGGCCATGGCGGCTATTCGGTGTTCGCCGGGGTCGGCGAGCGCACCCGCGAGGGCAACGATCTCTATCACGAGATGATGGAATCCGGTGTCATCAAGCCGGACGGCGACTCGAAGGCCGCGCTTGTCTATGGCCAGATGAACGAACCGCCCGGCGCCCGCGCCCGGGTCGGCCTCACCGGTCTCACGCTGGCCGAATATTTCCGCGACGAGGAGGGCCAGGACGTGCTCTTCTTCGTCGACAATATCTTCCGCTTCACGCAGGCCGGCTCGGAGGTCTCGGCGCTTCTCGGGCGCATTCCCTCCGCGGTCGGCTACCAGCCCACGCTCGCCACCGACATGGGTGCACTTCAGGAGCGGATCACCTCGACGACCAAGGGCTCGATCACCTCGGTACAGGCGATCTACGTGCCGGCCGACGACCTTACCGATCCCGCACCCGCAACTTCGTTCGCGCATCTCGACGCGACCACGGTGCTCTCGCGCCAGATCGCCGAGCTCGGTATCTATCCGGCCGTCGATCCCCTCGATTCGACCTCGCGCATGCTCGATCCGCGGATCATCGGCGAGGAGCATTACAGGGTCGCGCGCGACGTGCAGCGGGTGCTGCAGACCTACAAGTCGCTGCAGGAC
>RFKS01000333.1 GCA_003694205.1 Alphaproteobacteria bacterium
CCGGTACTTGATTCCGGGTGCGACGAGAAAGCTGTTCTCCTGCTCCTCGCCCGACACGATGCGGCTGCCCTCGAACTCGACGAGAAGCTCGACCCTGGGCGACGCATGATAGAGGGCCGAGCCCGAATAGCCGAGTTCCAGTTTTTCGGCATCGCGTTCCTCGGCGGGCTTGTTGGTCGGAATGCCGAAGCGGAGGAAGCCGACGAGCTCGAACCGCCCGCGTTTGAGTCCGATATCGAGAAAGGGCTCGATCTCGATCTCGCGGCTGCTGCCGATCGCCTTGCGCGCGCTTCCCGTCGGCAGGCCGATCTCGAGCCCGCCGCCAAGCAGAAGCCCGCTCTCCGGATCGGCGAAGCCGACCAGCTTGAGCGCCACCTCGCCACTGTCGAGATGGGAACGCGCGGGCCCGCCCGCCTCCTTTATGCGGCGCCAGGGGAGATCGACCTCGAGGCTGATCCAGGGGGCAAAGGCATACTCGCCCTCGAAGCGGGCCATGTGGCTGTCGAGCGCGTCACTGCCCTCGAAGCCGTAATCGAGCCGGACCTTGGTGTCCGGCGAGGGCGATTCGACGACGATCGGATGCGAGAAATGGAGGGCCGCGTGCGCATCATGACCGGTGTCATGCGCCAGGGCAGGCGATGACAGGGCGATGGACGAGACGAGAGATACAGCGAACAGGTGCCGGCCATACCGGCACGCCTCGAGATAAGGCGACATGGAAAAGTCCTTTCGATCCGCGGGGGCGCACCAAAGCGGTAGCTCTCCGCAAGCATATGGAATCCCGGCATGAGGCGGCCGGGTGCGATGTCAGATATGGATCGAAAGGCGGGTTGGTGGTGCCCGCGGGCGGGCCGCCAGAGACGCGTGATGACCGCGGGGGATACGGATTTCCCGCACCGGCGGCGGCAGTCGCACGGTGGCGATGTCGACGGCAATGATCTCCGCCGCCGCCGGCGGTGCCAGCATGGCCACGGCGGCGAAGATGCACAGGACACCGCGATGGTCCGCCGCCTGCGGCCCTTCCGGCGTCGCACGTCCAGGCCCGGGCAGGCCCGCGGGGAATGCTGCGGGGCACAGTACAAGCGGCGCACGCCCCTCCGCCGGTGCTGCATAGTCGAGCATCGTGCCGGCCGGGATGGCCGCACGCAGCAACAGCCCCGCAAGGAGAAACGCGTGAGCAAGACGGGCGAAGCCGTGGTGGCGGTGGGCAGACCTGCGCATCCCGGAAGGCTAGGTGTCTTCGCGATCGTTTGTCAATCTGAGCGTGCCACCGTGGCAATATGACGCGAGAGGCAACAGCGTGCACATGGTCTGGCTGGACGGTTTCCCCTGTGGCTTAAGTCCAAGATAGTCTTGGCCGCATGACGGCCATCCGCGAGAACGGCGCGACCTCTGGCGCAGGCGTGCTTACCACCAACGCCTATGATGCGGCGGGGTGGCTCACTGAGCTGGCGCACGATTTCGCGGGGACGGCCAACGACTATGCGGCCGGCTTTGACTAATCTCTGACACCCGCCGAGACCGAAACGGAAAAGCATCTCGTGTGGGCTCCGGTGGTCTGCTGGAGTCGGGACAAGACGGCGCAGGAATGAGGCGCCCGCCGCGCAGCCACCGCGGCGGCCGATCCGTTCCCTCCTGCCGCTTGTATCAGTATCCCGGCATACGCTCGAAATGGAGGTGCGCCATGATCATGTCGATGCGGCCGGGATCATCGCCCAGTGGCAGCGCCAGTGTCGAATAGGAGATATATTCCTTGGACGCCCAGCCGAGCGGAATGTCGAGCCCGAGATAGGGCCGCCCGGTCTTGACCAGCCATTCATAGCGCGCACGAATGGGCGTCGTATTGGGCACCTCGTCGAGCCGTCGACCGGTCGGATCGAAACCTGTGAAGGCGACGAGCTCGGTCCCCATGAGGCGGATACGAAAGTCGGGCCGCTCCTGATCGGATTCGACATCGTGCAGGACGACCGTTGCGAGATGCCCCCTGAGGATCGCCGGATCGAATTCGGCACGGGAGGGAAAGGGGCGCGCGCCGCGGGTCTCCAGCCACCAGTGGAAGAGGAGGCGCCCGCCTTCCCAAGGGATCTCGTCCGGGGATACGGGCTCGCGAATGGCCTTTACACCCGGGTCGCCGGTCAGTTCCATGGATCCGCACCCCTGGCATCCTGGTCCCAAGAATTGTGAATCTAGCACATTCCCGCCACCGCACGCACGGATTCGCTTTGCTGCGCCACTTGCACTCGGCTCCGTTTGCTCCTAACGTCCGCCACCGGTGGTTCCCGCGCGATCGCGCGGGCGAAGAGGGAACGCGGTGAAATTCCGCGACTGTGCCCGCAACTGTGAGCGGCGAGGCCCCGCACCACGATGCCACTGATGCGCCCCCAATGCGTATCGGGAAGGCGGTGCGAGAGACCCGTGACCCGCGAAGTCAGGAGACCTGCCACCACGTCGCCATCCTCGGGCCGGGATCAGCCATGAGGAGCGGGCAACCGCCGCGCGACACCAAACGGGTGGCCGGTGCGGCGCGAGTCCTTTTCGCAGCGATCGGCGAGCGTGATGCGCCGGCTTCCCATAGCGGATCGAACCGAATTGGGAGTCGCACATCATCATGCCGAACATCGATACGAATTTGCTCCTCCTCTCCGGTCTTGCGGGGGCACTTACCGCCTCTCTCGGTGTCATCG
>RFKS01000334.1 GCA_003694205.1 Alphaproteobacteria bacterium
GGTTCAAGGCCGCGGCGGCTGGTCTCATCCGGCGTGTCAGCGGCAGCGACGGCGGCGAGGCAGCGACCCGCCGCATCGGTTTCACGATCGGGGTCATCGCGCTCTCCGCAAAGATGGCCAAGGCCGACGGCAGGGTGACGCCGGACGAGGTCGCCGCCTTTCGTGCCATATTCGATGTGCCGCCGCAGGAGCTCAAGAATGTCGAGCGCGTCTACGATCTCGCCAAGCAGGACACGGCGGGCTTCGAGAGCTATGCGCGACAGCTTGCGCGCATGTTCCGGAATGAGAAGGTGGTGCTCGAGGATCTCCTCGACGCCCTCTTCTACATTGCCAAGGCGGATGGCGAGGTGCACCCGGACGAACTCACCTTTCTGCGCCGGGTGGCGGAGATCTTCGGTTTCACGCCTTCATGCTTCGCGCGCATCTCCGAACGCCATATCGGCCCCGACCGGGCCAGCCCCTATGCCATTCTCGGAGTCACACCGGATGCCTCCGACGAGGAAGTGAAGACCGCCTATCGCCGGCTCATCAAGGAGAACCATCCGGACCGGCTGATCGCGCAGGGCATGCCGCGCGAATTCATCGCCGTCGCCAATGACCGGCTGGCCGCGATCAACGATGCCTATGAACGGATCATGGCCCAGCGCGCGATGCTCCGACACGCCACCGAACCGGCCCCGGATACGCTCTGAGAGAATGATCGAGCGTCCGTCCCCCAATCGCGAACCGCGCCCGGCCGGCGTTCGCCCGCATCTCGTCATCCTCCATTATACCGGTATGCCCGCGGCCGCGGACGCGCTCGACCGCCTGTGCGATCCGGGCGCCCGCGTTTCGGCGCATTATCTGATCGACGAGGACGGCACGCTCTACCGCCTGGTCGACGAGAGCGAGCGGGCCTGGCATGCGGGTATCAGCGCCTGGGAGGGCGAGAGCGACGTCAACAGCCACTCCATCGGCATCGAGCTGCACAATCCGGGCCATGAATTCGGCTACCGTCCCTTCGCCGAGGCGCAGATCGTGCGACTGGTCGCGGTGCTGCGGCAGATCGTGCCGCGGTACCGCATCCGGCCGTGGCACATTCTCGGCCATTCCGACGTCGCCCCGGAGCGCAAGCAGGATCCCGGAGAGCTTTTTCCCTGGCCGCGGCTGGCGGACGCGGGTTTCGGATTGTGGCCACCGCCGCAGCCGGACAGCGGCCTCCTGCCGCCGCTCGCCACGGTGCAGGAGATGCTGCATCGCTTCGGTTACCGGGTTCCGCGTGACGGCCGCGACGGCCCCGCGACGCGTGCTGTCATTGCCGCCTTTCAGCGACATTGGCGGCCTCAACGAATCGACGGGGTGGCGGATGCGGAAACCATTGCCATATTAGAGCGGCTGCTCAAGATGAAGGCAGCCGCGACCCGGACTGCAGCGGGCGAGATACGGCGAGGAGAGAGATCATGACCCTGTTGCGGGCAATCCCCTTGATCCTGTTGCTTCTGGCTCCGACCCCCCTTTCGGCAGCAAGTGACCTGCCGCCCGCGCGGAGTGCTGTCACCAACTGCCTCGCCGAGCCGAGCCGCAACTGCGCCCTTGCCGCGGCGCTGATGGTGACGGCGGACGAGGAGCTGGCGATCACGCGCGTCGACAATCTCGCCGCCGTGGCCGACGCGCTTGCCCATCTCGGCGATATCGAGCGCGCCCGCGCCACCGTCGATCTCGCCATCCAGGCGGCACGCGATATCGGCCTCAGTGTCGCCACCGAACAGAAGCTCGGCGAAATCGTCGGCATTCTCGCCGAGGTCGGTGAGGCTCCACGGGCGATCGAGATCGCCGAAGGGCTGACCGACCGCTTCCGGCGGGCCAATGCACTTGGCGCGATCGCCCTCGCCCAGGCCCGCAGCGGTGATGTTTCGGGCGCCCAGGCGACGCTCGACAGGATCGGCATTCCCCTTCTTGCCCTCAAATACGCCGTCGACATGAGCGAAGAGATCGCCGAGAGCGGGCAGATCGATGGCCCCACCGCGGCGGCGCTCGAGAGGCGACTCGGTACGGTCGACCACCGGCTCCTGAGGGCGCTCGGCTATACCCGTCTCGCGGTCCTCAAGGCGCGTCAGGGAGACGTCGAGGGTGCGCGCCGTCTACGCGACATCGCGGCCGCCGAACGCGATTATATCTTGGACAATGCCGAGCGGGCCCGGTATTTCGCGGGCCTCGCACGTGCCGCACTCGCGCTTGGCGAGACCGACGCCTATGCCGATGCGGTTGCCCGGGCGCGCGGGCTCGCGCTGCGCGTGAATGCCGATTTTGACCAGACCATCGCGATCAGCGACGTGGTCGCGGCGCTGGCCGCCGGAGGGCGTATCGATGAGGCGGTCGCACTCGCCGGACGAGTGACCGATCTCCGCGCCCAGAGCCGCCTCGTCACGCGCTTGGCCGCACGGCGGGCTGCAGCGGCAGCGGTGGTGCCGCTGGCGCGTCATGTTCTCGATTCCATCAACGAGGACCAGTCGCGGTTCGAGCGCGACCGGGCGCGGCTTGCGGTGGCGAGGGCACTGGCCGGCGTCGGCGCGGTGCCGCAGGCCGTCGAGGTCATCGCGGCGATGGAAAACGACGACGCGCAGGCGCAGGCGCTGGCCGCCCTTGCCTGGAATCTCGACTGAGCGCCTAGTCGAGAACGTCGGACTCGGTCCGAAAGTGACGCACCACGAGGTCCGGCTCGGGGCGCGGGCGTTCCGACGGGACCCGCCCGGCACTGCCGAAAAAGAGAAAGCCGGCGATGCGATCTGCTCCATCGAGCCCGAGATGGCGTGCGACACCGGGACTGTAGGCCGGCCAGCCGGTGAGCCATTGTCCGACGAAACCCAGAAGATGCGCCGCGGTCAGCATCGCCATGCCGGCGGCTCCCGCCGACAGGCGTTGCTCCCACTCGGGAATCGGTTTCGCGTCCGAAGGCGTCGAGGCGAGAATGACGAGTACCGGCGCCTCGCAGGGAAGGGCCGCAAGGCTGCGCGCCACTGCTTTCGAGGGATTCGGTTCCTCCGCCAGATAGGCGTCGCGAATCACCCGGCCGAGTGCCGCGCGCGCCGCCTCGCGAAAGACGAAGAAC
>RFKS01000335.1 GCA_003694205.1 Alphaproteobacteria bacterium
GACCTCGGGCGGGCGCGCCTGCCATTCCGAAAGCCGCGCTTCGGCATCGGCAAATGCCACATGGAGCGGTGTCGGCTCGCTGTCGGCCGATCGCGTGTCGCCGGTCCGGCGGGCCTGAGTTCTGGCGGGCATCGCTACCTTCGACCTGTTGCGCAAGAATGCGTTACCCGACCCCCTCGCCAAACTGCTGGAACCGGCTTAAAGAAGGGTAAAACCGCGCCCCGAAATTTGCATATGCAAAGAACCTGAGGAGAGGCGAGAGTGCCCCGCCGCCTACCCGATCTGCCGCGCGAGGAAGGGCCACGAGCGGGTCAGCTCGCGGTACTGCGCCGCCTTGTGCCCTATCTCTGGCCGGCAGGGCGGTGGGACCTGCGCCTGCGGGTGCTGGTGGCGGGCATTCTGCTTGTCGTCGCCAAACTTCTGACGGTCTATACGCCGTTCTTTTACAAGCGCGCTGTTGATCTCCTCGAGGATCCGGCGGCACGCGCCATCGCGGTGCCTGTGGCACTGCTCGCTGCCTACGGCCTGGCGCGATTTCTCGCCGTCGCCCTGGCGCAGCTCCGCGACTGGGTGTTCACCCGCGTCTCGCAGCATGCGCTGCGCACGCTGGCGCTCGAGACCTTCCGCCACCTGCACCGCCTGTCGCTGCGCTTTCATCTTGAGCGGCGCACCGGCGGGCTGAGCCGGGCGATCGAACGCGGCACCGGCGCCATCGACTTCATGCTGCGCTTCATGATCTTCAACATCCTGCCGACCATTCTCGAGCTTGCGCTCGTGGCCGGTATCTTCGCGGCGCATTTCGGTACCACATATCTTGGCCTGCTCCTCCTTTCCGTCACGCTCTATATCGCACTGTCGATCGTGATTACCGAATGGCGCACCAAGTTCCGCCGCAGCATGAATGCCGAGAACACGCGGGCCAATGCGCGCGCCGTGGACAGCCTGCTCAATTTCGAGACGGTCAAGTATTTCACGAACGAGGAGCATGAGGCGCGGAACTATGACGCGACGCTTGCCCGCTATCAGGCCGCCGCCATCAAGAGCCAGGGCTCGCTCGCTCTGCTCAATGCGGCGCAGGCGCTGATCGTCAATGCCTCGCTCGCCCTCGTCATGGTGATGACGGTCTTCGATCACCTCGCGGGGCGGCTCACGCTCGGTGACCTCGTGCTGGCCAATTCCCTCATGATCCAGCTCTTCGTGCCGCTCAACCTGCTCGGCTTCGTCTATCGCGAGATCCGGCAGGCGCTGGTCGACATGGAGTATCTCTTCGGGCTCATGGACACGCCGGAGGAGGTTCCCGACGTGCCGGGCGCGGTGCCGCTCGTTGTGCGCGGAGGCGAGATCCGCTTCGAGAATGTCGCCTTCGCCTATGACCCGCGGCGTCCGGTTCTCAAGGGCGTGAGCTTCACCGTTCCCGCCGGACACACGGTGGCGGTGGTCGGCCCGAGCGGGGCCGGCAAATCGACGCTGTCACGACTCCTGTTCCGCTTTTACGACGTCACCTCGGGGCGCATCCTGATCGACGGCCAGGATATCGCCAAGGTGACGCAAAAGAGCCTGCGCGCGGCGATCGGAATCGTGCCGCAGGACACTGTCCTGTTCAACGAATCGATCGCCTACAATATCCGCTATGGCCGCCCCGATGCCTCGGACGAGGCGGTCAGGGAGGCGGCGCGCCTTGCCCGTATCGACGATTTCATCCGGGCGCTTCCCGACGGTTATGAGACGATGGTCGGCGAGCGCGGTCTCAAGCTTTCCGGCGGCGAGAAGCAGCGGGTGGCGATCGCGCGCACGATTCTCAAGGATCCGCCGATCCTGCTTCTCGACGAGGCGACGAGCGCTCTCGACTCGCACACCGAGGCGGAGATCCAGGAGGCGCTGGAACAGGTGGCGCGCGAGCGCACGACGCTGGTCATCGCGCACCGGCTTTCGACCGTCGTTCGTGCCGACCGCATCCTGGTGATGGTCGACGGCACTATCGTCGAAAGCGGGCGGCATACGGAACTTCTCGCCGCCGACGGCGTCTATGCTGCGATGTGGGCGCGCCAGCAGGCGGAGCGGGCGGAGGAGCGCGCCGGCGTGCCGGTCACAGACCTTTGACCTTGGCGGTGGATTGCGCCACAGTCGGGCGGTTCTTCCTTTGGAGTGCTGCAAGCAATGGCCACAAGACCGCCGATCCTGCCGCGCGTGCACCGGGCCGGGATGCCCTTCGTCCTTGCGAGCTTCGCGCTGGCCATCCTGTGCCTTGTCCTGTCGCTCGAAACCCTGGGGTGGCTGCTGCTCGCACTCACCCTCTATATCCTCTACTTCTTCCGCGATCCCGCGCGCACGACACCGCTCCATGAGGCGGCTCTCGTCAGCCCGGCGGACGGGATTGTCACCCGGATCGACGAGGTGGTGCCGCCGGAGGAGCTCGAGATGGGGACGACGCCACGGACGCGCATCTCCATCTTCCTCTCCGTCTTCGATGTGCATGTGAACCGTGCGCCTTGTGACGGCCGGGTCGAGCGGCTCGTCTATGTGCCCGGGCGGTTCCTTAATGCGACGCTGGACAAGGCGAGCGAGGAGAACGAGCGGCAGCTCATCCGGCTCGTGCGGGACGACGGCGGCGATCTCGCCGTGGTCCAGATCGCCGGGCTTATCGCGCGGCGTATCGTCTGCGACCTGCGCGAGGGGGGGCGCGTCGAGGCCGGGGCGCGGATCGGGATCATCCGGTTCGGGAGCCGGGTCGATGTCTATTGCCCGCCGGGAATGGCACCGATGGTGCTCGAGGGACAGCGCATGGTCGGCGGCGAGACGGTGATCGCCGCGGCGGCGCCTCTTGCGGCGCCGGAGACGGGGCGGCGATGCTGAAAGAGCGGCCCGCGCCGCGGCGTCGGGTGGCGGCCTTCACGGTGCGCGCGCTGGCTGCCAATGTGGTCACCACGCTGGCCCTTTGCGCCGGCATGACCGCGATCCGCTATGCTTTCGAGCAGCGCTTCGAACTGGCGGTGGTCTTCGTGATCGCAGCCAGCATC
>RFKS01000336.1 GCA_003694205.1 Alphaproteobacteria bacterium
CGGCTTCGACATCCTCTTCTTCTGGGTCGCGCGGATGATGATGTCGGGGCTGCATTTCATGGGCGAGGTGCCCTTCAGACAGGTCTATCTGACCGGCCTTGTGCGCGACGCCAAGGGCGAGAAGATGTCGAAGTCGAAGGGCAATGTCATCGACCCCCTCGACTTCATCGAGAAATACGGCGCCGATGCCCTGCGCTTCACACTCGCGGCGCTGGAGAGCCAGGGGCGCGACATCAAGCTCGCCGAAAGCCGTGTCGAGGGTTATCGCAATTTCGGGACCAAGCTGTGGAATGCCGCTCGCTTCTGCCACATGAACGGCATCGGCGGCTCCGATGATCTCGCCCCACCGCCGGCGACATTGACGCTCAATCGCTGGATCATCGGCGAGACCGGCAAGGCGGCAGCGGCCGTGACCGCGGCGCTCGAGGCCTTCCGTTTCGACAATGCGGCGCACGCCATCTACCATTTCACCTGGGGCACCTTCTGCGACTGGTATCTCGAGTTCATCAAGCCGGTGCTCCTTGGCGAGGATGCCGCCGCCGCGGCTGAGACCCGCGCCGTTGCCGGCTGGGTGCTCGACCAGATTCTGGTGCTGCTCCACCCCTTCATGCCGTTCATCACCGAGGAGCTGTGGCACGCCCTGGCGGACGATCGCGAGAGTGATCTCATTCTCGCGCGCTGGCCCGTCGCAAACGCGAGTCTGGTCGATGAGGTGGCCGACGCCGAAATCGACTGGCTCATTCGCCTCATTGCAGGCATCCGCTCGGCGCGCTCGGAGGTGAATGTTCCTGCCGGCGCCAGGGTGCCGGCGCTGGTCGCCGATCTGGCGCCCGAGCGCAGCGTGTGGCTCGAGCGGCACCGGGATCTGATCTTGCGCCTCGCGCGCCTCGAGTCGATCGCCTGCGTGCCATCGGTGCCGGCAAAGGGGGCGCTGCAGATCGTCGTCGACGAGGCGACGGTCGCCCTGCCGCTCGCCTCCGTGCTCGACCTCGACGAGGAACGGGCGCGGCTCGAAAAGGCAATCGCGCGGGCGGAGAAGGAGATCCGGGGACTCGAGGGCCGGCTCGCGAACGAGCAGTTCACCGCCAAGGCGCCGCCGCAGGTGGTGGAAGAGGCCCGCGCCCGGCTCGTTGCCGAGCGCGAGGGCGCGGATCGCTTGCGTGCCGCACTCGCCCGGCTCGGGTGAAGAACGCCTCCAGTGCGCAATCCCAGGCCTCACGAACACCCTTGACCTCGATCAAGGGTGGACAGGGGCGGCCAGGATACCAATTTCCTAAGGACGGGAACCTCACTTGCAGCGGAGGATGCAACAGATGCTGTCACAAAATCTCCGGATCGTCTTTCATGGCCTCGACCGCTCCGAGGCTCTCGAGGCTGTCATCCGCGAGGAGGCGGAGAAGCTCGACAGGATCCACGACCGGATTCTCGGGGGGACCGCGACGGTGGAGGCCGTTCACCGGCACGGACAGCATCATTGCCTCGGCCTGCACCTGCGTCTTCTCCTGCCCGGCAAGCGCGAGATCGTGGTCCGCGAGGAGCCGGGCGATTCGGCACACCGGGACGATCCCTATGGCGTCGTCCGGGCCGCCTTCGCGGTTGCTCGCCGGCGCCTCACGGACAGCGTGACACAGCGCCGCGACCGGGTAAAATGGGGTGCCGGCGACTCGCCGCTGGCAGCGGACGTCCCCGGTCCGGACGTCCCCCGGTAGAGGAGCTTCGCCTATGACCGCCGATCGACCGTCCGATGTCCGCGCCGAGTCGGAGGATAATCCGCTCAACATCGCGCCGAGCACGGTTTCCTACATCATCGAACGAGCGCGCGAGGCCTTCGCAGGCGTGCCGGTCGAGGTCGATGACGACGATCCCAGCACCCATTGGAGCAACGAGGACGATTTCCGCGAGATCGCCGAGTTTATCGATGATCTCAATGACGACGAGCGGATCGACCTCGTGGTCCTGATGTGGATCGGTCGCGGCACATATGGGCCGGACGAGCTCGAGCAGGCGCGGCAGGACGCACGCCGCGAGGCGACGCACAAGACCTCGGAATATCTGCTATCGACACCGCTTGTGCCGGATTTTCTCGCCGACGGTCTCGAGGCCTTCGGCGAGGTCGTCGAGGAGAGCTGAGGCGCTTTCCGCGCGGCGGTCAGGACTATTCGAGGCGGGCGCGGAAGAGAAGCCCGGCGGCGAGCAGCGTCACCGCACCGATCACCGCCATCGGCCACAGGCTCGGCAGCATGGCCTCGAACGGCATGTCCTTGAGGAACACGCCGCGCGAGATCACGATCATGTGGCGCAGCGGGTTGGCCATGGTCAGCGTCTGCAGCCAGGACGGCATGTTTTCGACCGGCGTCGCGAAGCCGGAGAGCAGCACCGCGGGTGAGAGCACGACGAAACCGCCGAGGATTGCCTGCTGCTGGGTCATGGCGAGCGAGGAGACGAAAAGTCCGAGCCCGACCACCGAGAGCACGAACACGAAGAGCGCGAAATAGAGGAGCAGGACATCGCCGGTCAGCGGGATCGCGAAGACCGTGATCGCCATGACCAGCATGAAGCTGCCTTCGGCGATGCCGATGACGGTCGCCGGCACCATCTTGCCGACGAGAATCTCGAAGGGAGAGAGCGGCGAGACGAGAAGCTGGTCGAAGGTCCCGAGCTCGCGTTCGCGGGCCACCGACAGCGCCGTCACCATGAAGCCGATGAGCATGGTGAGGATGGCGACCAGCCCGGGCACTGTGAACCAGCTGTAGATCAGGTTGGGGTTGAACCAGTTGCGCGCGATGGTCACCGCGGGGCGGGGAATGCCGCGCCGCGCCGCCAGATCATCGGAATAATCGCTGAGGATGGTCTGGATATAGCCGAGCACGATCTGCGCTGCATTCGAGCGTCGGCCGTCGAGGATGACCTGCACTGTCGCCGGCCGCCCGGCGAGAACGTCGCGGCTGAACTGGCGGTCAATATGGATGGCCGCGATCGCATCCTGACGGTCGATCGCCTCGCCGAGCTCCGCCTCGCTGTGCACCATCTCGATATGCGAAAAGGCGGGCGCACCGGCGACCCTGAGCGCAAGCTCGATGGCGGCCGGACCGCCATCCTTGTCGAGGATTGCGATCGCGACATTCTTCACGTCAAGCGTCGCCGCGAGGGCAAAGATGAGAAGCTGGAACAGGGGCGGCCCGACGAGCACGAGGCGGCTGCGCTTGTCGCGCAGGACGGCGAGGAACTCCTTGATGACGAGTGCGCGGATGCGGTGCCACATGTGATCCCGCTCCCTCAGTCGAGGCGCTTGCGCGTCGAGCGCAGGGCGAGGAAGAAAAAGACGGCACCGATCAGCATCATGGCACCGAGATCGGGCAGGATAAGGGCCCAGATGTCGCCGGCAAGGAAGGTCGTCTTGAGGCTCGAGACGAAGTAGCGGGCCTGCACGATATAGGTGAGGAGCCGGATCGGCGTCGGCATGCTGTCGATCTCGAAGACGAGGCCGGACAGCACGAAGGACGGCAGGAAGCCGCTGAGCAGCGCGAGATGCGAGGCAATGAACTGGTTCTTTGCCACCGCCGAGATGAGCAGCCCCTGGCCGAGCGCCGGGAAGAGGAAGACCGCGCTGACCAGCAGCAAGGCGGCGAGCGAGCCACGAAAGGTGACGTCGAAGACGGTGAGCGCGAGGATGACGCACATTCCCATGGCGCCGAGGCCGAGGAAGAAGTACGGCACCAGCTTGCCGAGCAGGAGCTCGCCCATGCTGACCGGAGTCGCCATCAGGGCTTCCATGGTGCCGCGCTCCCATTCGCGCGCCACGACGAGTGCCGTCAGAAGCGTGCCCACAAGCGTCATGATGACCGCGATCGAGCCGGGCAGCAGCATGTTGCGGCTCTTGAGCGCGGCATTGAACCAGACCCGCGGCTCGGCGCTGACCGGAAGCGCGGCATGTCCGCCGCGCGCGGCATCGCGGTCGGCGAGCCAGGCGCGGACGACGCCGCGCGCATAGTTCTGGATGAAGGAGGCGGTGTTGGGGTCCGACCCGTCGGCAACGACCTCGACGCGGGCCTCCCGGCCACTCATGAATCGCTCGGCGAAGGTGGCCGGGATGACGACGAGCCCCCGGATGCGGCCCGCGACCAGATCGTCCTCGAGCGTGCGGCGGTCGCGGGCGAAGGCCCGGACATCAAGAAAGCGGGTGGCGAAGAAACTCTGTGCGAGGCCGAGTGTCTCCGGCGTCATGTCCTCGACGACGAGTCCGATCTCGATCCGGTCATTGTCGAGCGAAAGGCCGTAACCGAAGAGAAAGATGAGCATGAGCGGCAACAGAAAGGCGACGAGGATGCTCGACGGATCGCGTATCACCTGCAGGCTTTCCTTGACGATGAGCGCGGTGAGGCGCCGCGCTCTGTTCGGCCTTGCCGTCATGCCACCGCCCTTTCGCCATTCGCATCCTCGGCGCGGATGAGGGCGATGAAGGCGTCCTCGAGCGTCGGGTCCGGGCGATCCTCGCTGCGTGCCGCCAGCTTCAATGCATCGGGCGTACCCTCGGCGATGAGCCGGCCGCGATAGATGAGGGCGAGGCGGTCGCAATATTCGGCCTCGTCCATGAAATGGGTGGTCACGACGACGGTCACCCCCTTTTCGACGAGGCCATTGATATGGGTCCAGAATTCGCGCCGCGTCAGGGGGTCGACGCCGGATGTCGGCTCGTCGAGAAAGAGCACGTCCGGCTGGTGCATGACGGCGCAGGCGAGTGCCAGCCGCTGCTTGAAACCGAGCGGCAGCAGCCCGGCTTCCATGTCGAGATGTGGCGCCAGATGAAAGATGTCGATCATGGCGCGAATCGTGCGCCGGCGATGGCGTCCGCGCAGATTGTAGGCGCCCGAGAAGAATTCCAGATTCTGGCGCACGCTGAGACTGCCATAGAGCGAGAATTTCTGCGCCATATAGCCAATGCGTGCGCGCGCCCTGCCACCGGCCGTGGCGAGATCGAGCCCGGCGACGCGGGCCCGGCCCGCGGTCGGCGTGAGCAGGCCGCACATCATGCGGAAGAGTGTCGACTTGCCGGCGCCATTGGGGCCGAGCAGGCCGAAGATCTCGCCGCGCCGGATCGAGAAGCTGACGCCATCGGCGGCGGTGAAGGTTCCGAAGCGTTTGGTCAGGCCCTCGACCGTGACCACCGTTTCGCTGCCATGGGTGATCGCCGGCATCGCGGCGGCGAGGGGGGAGTGTCCGCCGGGGCCACCGCCGAGCCGGTCGATAAAGGCGTCCTCGAAGCGTGGCGTGTCGGGCCGGATCTCCGCTGCGGCGCTGGCTCCCAGCAGATGCGGTTCGGGCGGTGGCACACCCTTTCCGAGGACCAGCCTGATGGCACGTCCTTGAACGACACCGTCGATGACCCCGGGGACCTCCAGCGCACGCCGCAGCAAGGCGCGGCGGTTGGCGCGCGGATCACGGACCATGATTGTGCGCCCGCGCATCATGTCCTTCAACGCGCCCGGCGGACCCGCAAAAAGCAGCCGTCCCTCATTCAGCAGCAGCACTTCGTCGCAACGCTCGGCCTCGTCGAGATAGGCCGTCGACCAGAGGATCGTCGTGCCGGCGGAACGCAGCTCCTCGACCATCGACCACAATTCGCGTCGCGACAGGGGGTCGACCCCGACCGACGGCTCGTCGAGAAGGAGGACGTTTGGTGTCTCGAGGAGCGCACAGGCGAGCCCGAGCTTCTGCTTCATGCCACCCGACAAGGCACCGGCGCGGCGAGACGTGAACGAGGCAAGGCCGGTGAAGGCAAGGAGGCGCTCGAAGGTCGCTTTGCGGGCGCCACGCGCGAGCCCCCGGAGCTCCGCGTAGAGACGCAGATTCTCGAGCACCGACAGCTCCTCATAGAGCCCGAAGCGCTGCGGCATGTAGCCGATGAGCGCGTGCACCGCGTCCGGCTCGGCGACGGTGTCGTGTCCGAGCACGCGGATACGGCCGCGACTCGGATGCAGTAGCCCGGCGATGAGGCGCATGAGCGTCGTCTTGCCGGCACCGTCCGGACCCACGAGTCCGGTGATGCGACCCGCCGGGATGCGCGCCGCGAGATCCGCGAGCGCCGGTGCAGCGCTGCCGGGAAAGCGTTTCTCCAGATCCTCGACGAGGACGGCCGGCTGCATCAGCGGCCACCGACTGCCGCATCCGGACCATTAAGAAGGCGGACCGTGACCGGCATGCCCTGGCGCAGGCCCTGGTCGGGATTGTCGACGATCACGCGCAGGCGATAGACGAGTGCCGTGCGAAGCTCGGGCGTCTCCACCGTCTTGGGCGTGAATTCCGCACTCGGCGAGATGAAACCGACATGGCCGCGATAGGCCTTGCCCGGGTGACTGTCGGTGCGGACCTCGGCCGCCATCCCTGGGTGAACAAGCCCCAGCCCTGGCTCGGGCACGAAAGCGCGTACCCAGACCGGGTCATCGATCGACAGGGTGAGTACGGGCTCGCCCGGTGCCAGCACCGTTCCCGGCTCGCGCACGCGGGCGAGGATGATCCCGGAACGGGGTGCGTGGAGTTCGGTGTCGGCGAGCGCAGTACGAGCGATTTCGACCTCGGCCGCCGCCGCCGCGACAGCGGCCCGTCCTGCGGCGACATCCTCCTTGCGAAAGCCGGCGCGCGCTAGATCGAGGGCTGCCTGCGCGGTCTTGAGCTCCGCCTTTGCGCTGCGCAGGCGCGCCAGTGCCGCATCATAGGCGGAGCGTGTCGTGTTGTCGTTCTTCACCAGCTCCTCTTGGCGCCGGAACTCGACCTCGGCATTCTCGAGCAACGCTTCGCGTTCGGCGACAACGGCTTCGGCCTGGCGGATCTCCTCGGGCCGGAACCCGGCCTCGAGGCGCATGAGATTGGCTTTTGCCTCCGACAGCAGCGCCTCGCGGTGCGCCAGCGTTTCCTCGAAGGGCTCGGGGTCGAGGTGCGCGAGCACTTGCCCCGGCGTCACGTGATCGCCTTCCTCGACGACAATCTCACCAAGGCGTCCGCCGACACGAAAACCAAGTTCCGCCTCGCGCACATCGACATTGCCATAAAGGACAAGCGCGTCTCCGCCCGGTTCCTCATGAGCGAGAAACCACCAGGCGGCGCCGGCGCCAGCGACCAGGACGGGCACGATCAGCATCAGGCGTCGTTTCATGACATCTCCCGTGACAGGCTGGCGAGAAGGCGACGGCTATGGTCGGCGATGAGCGAGCGGATGAGGGTGCGGTCCGATTCCTCATAACGGCTGTGGCCAAGCGAGCGCAGCATCAGTCCGCCGGCAGCACGGAACATGACCACCTGGCCGAGGAACATGTTGGCCCTGAGGCGGATCTCGGTGCTCTCGGCGGTGCGTCCGAGCAGTTGTCCGAGCACCGCCGCCACCGCGCGCTGCAGATGCCGCATCGCGTTCTCGAACAGGATATCGAAGGCTGCCGATGGCGCGAGCTGTTCCATGAGAACGAAACGCCCCATCTCCGGGCTCGCCCGCGGCGAAAGCAGGAACTGTGCGAACCGGTCGAGTAGCGACAGCAGCGCGGCGGTCAGCGCCTCGCCGCCCGGGTCCGGCGCCTGAAGGACGCGCTCGACGGCCGCCAGCGCCGGCTCCATGTGGCTGCGTGCCTTTCGCGCGATATGCTCGGCGACAGCAAGATAGAGATTCTCCTTGGTGCCGAAATAATAGGGGATGGCGGCGAGATTGACGCCCGCCCGCTCGGCGATGCGCCGGGTTGTCGCGGCGTGAAAGCCGTATTCGCCGAAGACGGCGAGCCCCGCGGCGATGAGCCGCTCGCGCGCGCCATCTGCGGCATCGTGCGTCAGTTCGACCGCCTTTGTCACCCGAGTACCGACCCCAGTTTCAGTCACTTGTATAATAC
>RFKS01000337.1 GCA_003694205.1 Alphaproteobacteria bacterium
CCCTAATGTCGTCCTGGAGCCTTTTCTTCTTCTCCCTCATGCTTTCGGCGACTTTACTCTTTTCTTCCGTAAGCTCCCGCACTTTCTCCTTGTATTCGCTGGACGAGCGGCTAAGGCCCTTGGTGGCCATAGCGATCTTCCGTCGATACTGTGCATCAAGGCCCTTAAGTTTTGCGTTTATCTCGGCAATTTCCGCGATATATTCCCGTATCTCCTGTCGCCGCTTCTCAACCTTTTCCTCGTATTCGCCAAACACTTTCCTGTCTTGCTCTTCTTTATGAGCGGTAACATATTCCAGAAACTCCTGCAAACGTCTTGCCAAGCCGCTAGTTATCCTGATATAGGCGCGCAGTTCATTGATCTCATCTTCAATTTTCTTGAGTTTGATCCGCCGGACCTCAACGAACCCGCGAACAGCGTTCCTGGCGTTGCTCTTTTCCGCGTCTTTCTGGAGCTTTTCTGATGCCTCTTTCTCTTTCTTGGCCTGCTCCTCAAGCGCAATAAGCGATCCTCTGGCATCCTCGGCCTCGTTATAAACATCGAGGTATGTATCTCTCAGCACTTTAATCAGGCTGTTGAGACCCAACCGCTTTGTGTTGTGGTTGTACCATATCACACGCTGGGCAACCATGAATGCGATCTGGTTCTTAATACCGAGTCGCAACTCATCTTCTTCTATCGTTTCAAATGCCTGGAGAATCCACTCGATTCCACCCATTGTCATCCCGTAAGAGTCGATGGCGGTGGTCAAGACGCCAGAATCCCATAATTCCCAAGCTGTCGGTCCAGACTCGAACTGTGCCCGGACGGCGCTATCAACACCAGCAAACAGCCGAACCAGAATCTCCGGGTCTTGGGATGGGGCGATTGCCCTCAAGCCACGCGATTCTTTAATAATCCTTACAGCCTTCACGAACGGGTGGAGGTCGTCAACAAACTGCGATATGAACTTATCTATGATGCCAGACTTGTATTTCTGCGTCTTGCGAGCAAGCTCCCTGGCCTCCCTGGATGGCACACTCATGAGGTTATAAAGGTTGTTGCGCCTATCCATCTCATAAATGATTGAGTTGTTGATTTTGTCGATTGGCGTAAGCCCATACCATTTCCGAGCAAGAATACCAGCCCGAACCCACTTGTCCTGAAAATCAACAGGCATCTTTTGGAGGACATGGGCGCTTAGTGCCGGGAACCGCGATCTGGTTTCATCTGGATTGAGCGCGTATGCCCTCAGCCATTCTGCCATAGCCTCTTTGGCTTTTACGTCGCTGGTAGAGTTTTCCTTGGCCGAGCCATGTACCCACAACTGCGACATTTCCGTTTTAAGCTGTTCACCCTTGCTTGTGAACACAAAGTTTGACACCGTGATTTCGCCGACTTGGGTTTCAACCTCCGTATACAGGTCTTTGCTTAAACCGAAGGTGTCGTCAACAAAGTGCCCCGTTTCGTGGAACATCGTGTCAATATCGTCACGATACAAAACCGTGGTCTTTGTGGTATCTGGCCAATACGTGCCGATAACCATTTTGCCTGTTTGGCTTCTCCGGTATACCTTCTTTCCAATTATCTCGCTGATTTGATCTCTAACGTCACCAGCCGACCCAAGCGTTTTCTTCTCCTCTTCGGTTGGAATAATAATGGCTGGTTTGATCCTGTCGGATTCATTGTCCTCAGTGTTCTCAGGATACTCAAACCGACTCACGGCCTTCGCGTATTCACTTAAGCCCACCTGTCGGTTCACCGGATCAATAATCGACTTTGTGCTGGACGCAATAGAGCCTGGCCTGCCTCCATCGCTCTTGCCTGTCTGCTTTGCTTGTTGACCAACCCCTTCGCCAGCAACAGGCGGCGTATGCTTTGCCGAGATAATCCCATAGCCGTCACCGTCGGGATGAATAAAATCAACAACCTTGTATCCAAGGTCTGACAGGCCGCGTATCGCCTTTCTCGCCCTTCTACCCTCTTTAAACGAGAACAGCGATGCCGACCCCTTAACCCGCGTGATTTTGATTTTGCCAAGGCTCTCCTCGTCCGATGTGCTTGGGCCAAGAAGCAGATATTCAGAGGACGTTGGGCGATACATGATCGTCCAGCCGTTGCTAAGCAGGGCGATAGACCCTTTGTTTAGGGTTTTAATAATGTCGTCTACGTTGATCTCTGGGATTTTCCGTTCAATTCCGGCGTTTAATAATGCCCTCTGGGCTACCCGTGGGCCGACTTTAAGACCGGCAATCGTCGTCCCGGCCGGGATTTTTATTGTCATTTCATTGTCGTGCATCACGGGCCTTGCCTGCACGACAAGTGACGGAGCCTTGCCCTTCTTTATAAGCCCGACACTATGCGCCCTCTTGAACGCCCTGATATAACTTGCGACATAGGCAAGCCGGTCGCTTTCTTTTAATTTCTCTTCATCGCCAATTTTCTCAGCGATAAACTCGTCAATCTTGTCGTTTGGTAGGCTCGCAACATCATCAAGAAAGCCCCACGCCCAATCCCGGTCGGAGTTGTTATACATATTGTGTGCCGCGTCTTCAAACTCAGAAGCGGCAGACCCCTTTACGCCGTCGCTGAAACTCATGTACCAAACGGGCGACTCTTTGTATATCGGAACCCCGCCGAACAGCCAAACATCTTGCTCTTCGGTGATTTTTTTGTATGCCCTTTCAATC
>RFKS01000338.1 GCA_003694205.1 Alphaproteobacteria bacterium
CGCCAGAGCCGCGAGGCGGTGGGCACCTTCCGCTCCACGATCCAGCAGGTGCGCCAGACCGTCGACGCCTATGACGTCCAGATCGGCGCCGTCGCGGACGCCGCCCGATCACTGCAGCAAGCGGTGGTGACGGCCGTCGGCCAGGAGGACACGACGGGGCTGATGGCGAATCTCGATCAGGCCTTCACCATCGCCGTCAGCGCTCTCAATACGCGGATCAACGGTAATTTCATCTTCGGCGGTGCCCGCACCGACCAGCCGCCGGTGACGGTGAGCACACTATCCGACCTCCAGGCGCTCGCGCTCAGCAGCGATGCCTTTGCCAATGACCAGACGGTCCGCAGCGCCTTCATCGCCGAAGGGACGGATATCAAGTTCGGACAACTGGCCGACGGCGTGGCGAGCGAGATCTTCGCTTCCTTCAAGCGCATCGCCGATTTTGATGCCGGGCCGAGTGGTCCGCTCTCCGGCAAGCTGACTGCGGCACAACGAGCCTTTCTCGAGACCGAGATCGGCAATATCGAATCCGCAGTACAGCAGATCCAGAGTGCCCAGGTGAAGAATGGACTGGCCTCGAACCGGCTCGACGTGGCCGACGCGCAGCATGAATCGACGCAGCTCTTTCTCGAAAGCCTCGTCTCGGACATCGAGGACGTCAATCTTGCAGAAGCGGCGTCGCGCCTCAATCAGGACCAGGTCGCCCTGCAGGCGTCGTTCGAGGCGCTGCGCACGCTCGGTCAGCTTTCGCTGCTCAATTTCTTGTAGAAGATCACCGAGGCAAGCCGTTCTTGCTTCACCCGCAAATTCACTTCGTGGCACTTTATTTAATAGTTTATTAATCCTGCTCTTGCAGGTTATAGCAAGGCTCTTCCATGACCGGATAGCCGCGAATTGGTCACTGGAAGTCAGGGGGATTTTCGCGCGAAAAGATGATCATTGCGGATGGTTGATCAAATTCACGAGCTCGTCATGCTCGCGCGCGAGAAATCGGCGGAGTCGCGGCGACGCCTGTTCGAGAATCTGACGGATCTCTTTCTCAGTGCCGACGGCCGTCTGAGCGAGCACGAGCGGGCTCTGATGTCGGACATCCTAGGCAAGCTCGTGCGCTCGGTGGAGGTCCGCCTGCGCAAGGAGCTGGCGGATTTCTTCGTGCGCACCGAGGCCGACCTGCCGGAGGTCGTACGCCTTCTCGCCAATGACGAGATCGAGGTCGCGCGACCGCTCCTGCTGCGCAGCAAGCTGCTCAAGGACGAGGATCTGGTCGAGATCGTTCGCATGCGCACCGACGAGCATCGCCTCGCCATCGCCATGCGCGACGAGATCAGCGAGGCGGTCTCCGACGCGCTCGTCGAATATGGCAATGGTGATGTCATCGAGGCGCTGTTGCGCAATCCCGACAGCCGCATCAGCTCCCGCGCGATGGAATATCTGGTAGCCGAGAGCCGTCGTGTCGATCGCTTCCAGGAACCGCTGGTCAATCGCGAGGATCTGCCGGCCGAGCTTGCCTATCGCATGTACTGGTGGGTAGCCGCCTCGCTGCGCAAGCGCATCGTCAGCGAGTTCGATGTCGACCCGCTCGTGGTCGATCAGGCGATGCAGCATGCGTCGCGGACGATGTTCACAGAGCAGCAGGAAAACGAGGGCGCCTATGCCAAGGCGCAACGGCTCGTGCATCGCCTCGCCGAGACCGGGGATTTGACCATCGAGTTTCTGCTCGGCGCGCTACGCCAGCGTCGCATCGCGGTCTTCGTCGCCGGTCTGGCGGAGCTCGGGGGCATTGATTTTCGCACCGCCTGGCGGATATTTTCCGACCCGGGAGGGGAAAGCATGGCCGTGCTGGCAAAGGCCGTCGGGATGGAGCGGGGGCAGTTCACTTCGGTCTTCCTGCTTGTCAAGCAGGCGCGCGAGGGTGAACGCGCCATGGCTCCCGGTGCATTGAAGACGATTGTCGAGCTGTTCGACTCGGTCTCGGTGACCAATGCCCGCGGGGCTCTTCAATACTGGCAGCAGGACAGTGCCTATCAGATGGCGCAGGAGGAGCTGCGCGATGTCGGATAATGGCGATGCGCGCCAGGCCGCGTCGATGATCGACCTTGCCGCCTGGGCGGACCGGCTGCGGCTTCGCCGGGACCCCGTTGCGGCCTCGTCTGCGTCGCTGCCGTCATCGCCCGCCCCGGAAGTCATGGACCAGCCGCTTCCGCCGGCCAATGACGGCCTCGGAGGAATTCTCGATCGCATCATTGTCGACGACTCGCAGCCCTTTTATCTGTGCAGCGTCGAAGGCATGCTGATCCACGTAAATGAGGCCTTTCGGTCGCTCGTCGGACGCTGCCGTGATCGCCTGCCATCGCCTGGTGTCGCCCGCTCGGGCAGCACCGTCGCGGCGCCGCACCGCGCCATTCTGGGAGAGGTGGAGGCGACCGGCCTCGCCGTCTCGACCGACGAATGGCTGAGCGTGGACTCGCGCGAGACCTGCTGGCGCGGTCGACATTTCCCGGTGCGCGACAGTGCCGGACGCATCGTCGCCGTGGCCGGGACCTATGTCGAGGTGACGGCCGAGATGCTCAGTCGCCGCGAGGCGCTGCGTGCCCGTCGCCGTTTCAGCGATTTCGCCCGCGCCACCTCGGACTGGTTCTGGGAGACCGACCGGCGCGGTTGTCTGACGCTACTGTCGGAACGCTTTGCCGCCGGTGTCGGCCGCCCGGCTTCGGCGTTTCAGGGGCGGCCGCTGAGCGATCTCGCGGCGGCGGACTGCGATGCGTCGATGATCGAGGCGCTGGAGAGCGCGCTTGCCGCACGGGCCCCGTTCCGCGCCCTGCCGATCGAGATCCAGGCGGCGGACGGCGAGCGACGGCGCTGCCATCTGTCGGGAGTGCCCGTCTTTGAGGCCGGCGGCGGCGCCTTTGTCGGCTATCGCGGCGCCGGCATGGATGTCACCGAGGCCCATCGCGAGGCGCAGCGCTCGGCACTCATGCAGCGCAATCTCGAGGAAACGCTCGAGGAGCTGACGCGCAAGAATCTCGAGCTCGACATCGCGTCGGCACAGGCCGAAAGCGCGCTTCGGGCAAAGAACGAGTTCCTTGCCGCCATGAGCCACGAGCTGAGGACACCGCTCAACGCCATTATCGGCTTTGCCGAGGCGATGGAAATGCAGGTGTTCGGCGAGCTCAACGAGCAGTACCGCGCCTATTCGAAGGACATCAACGCCGCGGGCCGCCATCTTCTGGGGCTCATCAATGACGTGCTCGATGTTGCCGTGCTCGAAAGCCATGGCGTGTCGATATCGCCCGAGCCGCTGTCGGTCAAAGACCTCATCGATCGCGCGGCGAGCCTCGTGCGCATGCGCGCGCAAGACCGCGATCTCGATCTCTCCGGCCTCGAGATCGACAAGGATGCCACCGTTCTGGCCGACGACCGGCGGGCGACACAGATCTTCGTCAATCTCCTGAGCAATGCCGTCAAGTTCACGCCGGAAGGCGGGAGGATCGGGGCCGAGCTCAAGATCGAGGGCGATCGCGCGGCGATCACCATCTGGGACACCGGCATCGGCATTCCCGAGGACAAGCAGGAACTCGTCTTCGAGAAGTTTCAGCAGGTCGGGGGTACTGTTTACAGCCGCAAGAGCGAAGGCACGGGGCTCGGGCTCCATATCAGCCGCGAGCTTGCGCGCCTGATGGGTGGCGATATCACGCTGATGTCGAAGCCCGACCAGGGCAGCCGTTTCACGGTCACGCTGCCTCTCGCGAAGGAAGACGGCGCTACTGGATGAACTGCTCGAGCAGGATGCGCTCGGCGAGATTGTGATCGGGGTCGAAAAGCAGCCGCAGCGCGATCGAGCGGTCCTCCTCGATCTCCACCGCCTGTACATCGCGCACCTCGTGATAGTCGGCGGTCGCCGAGACCGGGCGCTTGCGGCTTTCGAGGATGGTGAACAGGATGCGGACGGTGTGCGGCAGCAGCGCGCCGCGCCAGCGGCGCGGGCGGAAGGCGCTGATTGGCGTCAGCGCGAGAAGGTCGGCACCCATCGGAATGATCGGTCCGTGGGCCGACAGATTGTAGGCGGTGCTTCCCGCCGGCGTGGCGACGAGAACGCCGTCGCAGATGAGCTCGGGCATGCGCACCTTGCCGTCGATGGTGATGCGGATCTTGGCCGCCTGCCGTGTTTCGCGCAGAAGCGAGACCTCGTTGATGGCGAGAAACTCGCTCGCCGTGCCGCCGGGGCCGAAGACACGCATGCGCAGGGGGTGGAGGTCCACCGCCTCCGCCTTTTCGATGCGTTCGATCAGCCCATCGACCGCAAAATCGTTGAGCAAGAAGCCGACGGTGCCGCGGTTCATGCCGAAAATCGGTGTCCGGCGGTTGATCGCCTGGTGCAGGGTCTGCAACATGAAGCCGTCGCCGCCGAGGGCGACGATGACCTCGGCATCGGCGACCGCGACATCGCCATAGCGCTGCCGCAGCGCCGCGGCCGCTTGCTGTGCTTCGGGGCTTTCGCTGGCAATGAAGGCGATTTTCGGTGCGTTCGACATGAGGCTGTGCATTCCTCCCCGGGGAGCCGCATTCAAACAGAGGGCAGGGGCCGAGCACAAGTCCGCAAAGAGGAAGGGAGGCGCACTTGAACGACGAGCTCGATGCCGGATACCGGCAGTTTCGCGAGACCGTGTGGCCCGCCGAGCGGCCACGCTTTCGTGCGCTCGCGAACGCCGGGCAGGAACCGCACAGCCTGGTCATCGCCTGCAGCGACTCCCGGGTCGACCCGGCGCTCATTTTCCAGAGCCGGCCGGGCGAGCTCTTCGTCGTGCGCAATGTCGCGAATCTCGTGCCACCCTGCGAACATGGCGGCCTCTATCACGGCACCAGCGCGGCCATCGAATTCGCGGTGACCGGGCTCGGGGTGCGCAACATTCTTGTCATGGGAC
>RFKS01000034.1 GCA_003694205.1 Alphaproteobacteria bacterium
GCCGGCGAGCGGCGGCGGCGCGGCCGCAGCGGCCTGCGGACCGGGTGACGGCGCGGGCGCGGCGGCAGACGCGTGCTCGGCGGTGAGCACGACGGTGGCGCTGAGCACGCCCGGCAGGGCACGCACCGCCTTCTCGGCCGCCTCACGCAGTGGCTCCTTGTCCACTGCCTGCGGGTCGTCACCAAGGTCGATCGCAAAACCGACATGGCCGTCGCGGACGACAAGCCCGCTCACATAGCCGAGCGAGACGATATCGCTGCCACGCGCCGGATCGACGATCCGGGCAAGCGTCTTGAGGACCTCATCGCGTGTGATGGCCATGCTGGTTTTCCTGCTCCGGGGCTCGACGAGCGGTGTGTTTTTTGCGACATGCTGGAAGGCGTGCCGTTGCGGCATCGCGTAACCTCCCATATATAGCGGGGCGGTGCCGCATTGCAAAACGCTGCCGGATGGCCGGCGGCGACGGTGCTGTGCCCTTTTTCGAGGCAACAGGAGACAGGCATGCCCTGGCAGAATTCCGGCGGTGGACGGGGCAGCGGGCCTTGGGGCGGCGGTCCGCATGGGCCACGCCGGCCCGGCGGCCCACAGACACCTGATCTCGATGAACTGGTGCGAAAGGGCCAGGAGCGGCTCAGACGCCTGTTGCCCGGACGCGGCGGCGGCACCGGGCTGATCCTCGTTCTCGCCATCGCGCTCATCCTGTGGAGCGCCACCGGTCTCTATCGGGTGGGCGTCGACGAGCAGGGTGTCGTGCTGCGTTTCGGCAAATATCAGGAAAGCACACTGCCCGGCCTGCACTGGCACCTCCCCTGGCCGATCGAGGTTGCGCTCACGCCTTCGGTGACGACGCGCAACCAGGTCGATATCGGCTTTCGGCAGGGCTTCACGGGGCGCGGCGGCAACCTTCTCGACGAGAGCCTGATGCTCACCGGCGATGAGAATATCGTCGACATCGCCTTCACCGTCTTCTGGCGCATCAAGGACGCGAAGGACTATCTCTTCCATATCCAGCCGCCGCAGTCAGCAACCGTGAAGGCGGTGGCCGAGGCCGTCATGCGCGAGATCATCGGCAAGACGCCGATTCAACGGGCGCTGACCGAAGGGCGGAGCCAGATCCAGGACGACACGCGCAAGCGTATCCAGGAGGTCCTCGACGACTATCAGGCCGGGATCGAGATCCTCGAGGTCAAGCTCGAGAAGGTCGATCCGCCAGCTCAGGTGATCGAGGCATTCCGCGACGTGCAGGCGGCGGAGGCCGACCGTGAGCGCTTCCGCAACGAGGCCGAACGCTACGCCAACAAGATCATCCCGGAAGCCCGCGGCAGAGCGAACCAGATGCTGCAGGAGGCCGAAGCTTATCGCGAACAGGTGATCGCGAAGGCCGAGGGCGATGCGGCCCGCTTCCTGTCGGTCTACGAGGAGTACCGGCAGGCCAAGGACGTGACGCGACGGCGCATCTATCTCGAGACGCTGGAAGACATCCTCAACGGGGTCGACAAGGTGATCCTCGACGAGAAGGCGGGCGGTGTCGTCCCCTATCTCGCCCTGCCGGAGCTCGACAAGGCGCGCAAGGCCGGCCGCGCGGCTGGCAGTGAGGGAGGCGGACAATGAGCATTCGCAGTCTTGCCCTCATTGCGCTCGGCTTCGTCATCCTGCTCGTGCTCAGCGCCGGCATGTTCACGGTGCGCGAGACCGAGCAGGGGATCGTCATGCAATATGGCGAACCCAAGCGCGTCGTCCGCGACGCCGGGCTGCACTGGAAAGTGCCGGTGCTGCAGCAGGTGAAGTATCTCGAGCGGCGGATTCTCAATCTCGACATGCCGGCGCAGGAGGTCATCACCTCCGACCAGAAGCGGCTCGAGGTCGATGCCTTTGCCCGCTTCCGCATCGTCGACCCGTTGCTCACCTATCAGGCGGTGGGAACCGAGGAGCGGGCAGCCTTGCAGCTCAGCAATATCGTGCAGTCGAACGTGCGCCAGGTGCTCGGCGCCGAGGCCATGCGCAGCATCGTCTCGGGCGAGCGCGGGGCGCTGATGGCGCGGATCCGCGATCTCGTGAACAGCGAGGCGAAGGGCATGGGGATCGAGATCGTCGACATGCGGCTGCGGCGCGTCGACTTGCCGGAAGCGAATTCCAAGGCCATTTACGAGCGCATGCGGACGGAACGCGAGCGCGAGGCCGAGGAGGCACGCGCCGAGGGACGCGAACAGGCGGCCCGCATCCGCGCCCAGGCCGAACGCGAACGCACCGTCCTGCTTGCCGAAGCGCAGCGCGACGCGCAGCGTATTCGCGGCGAGGGCGACGGACGTGCGGTCAAGATCTTCGCCGATGCGTTCGGCAAGGATCCGGAATTCTTCGCCTTCTACCGCAGCATGGAGGCCTACCGCAAAGCACTCGACGACAACAATACGACGCTGGTCCTGTCGCCCGACAGCGAGTTCTTCGACTATTTCGAGGATCGCGACGGGCGCCGCAAAGAGAAACGTTAATGAGCGTCGACTGGAGCGATCTTGGGGTCGCGTTCGGCCTTATGCTGACGATCGAGGGGGCCGCCTATGCCATCGCACCGGACTTCATGCGGCGCCTTCTTGCCATGGTTCTTGGTGAGCCTGTGGCGCGCCTGCGAGCCGTTGGTGCCATGACCGCTCTCGTCGGGCTCCTCGTTGTCTGGCTGATACGGACATGATTCAAGAGCAAACTACGGGTGAAACGCCAAGAGGGTGAACAGGACGCAACCGGGGATGAGAATCGCCCCGATGCGGGGCTGGGTATTGATGGAAGTACAAGGAAAGGAGTGGCTCGTGAGCCATCGGAATTCGACAGCAGTGCAGGTCTTTACGACGCCCTGGCGGGCGGCGCGCAAGGCGCCCGTGTGGGCACTCATGTTCCTGATCTGGGGAGCGGTGCTGGCGGCACCGGCACTGGCCCGCGGCGGCCCCGACAGTTTTGCCGATCTGGTGGAAAAACTTTCACCGGCGGTGGTCAACATCTCGACCGTGCAGACGGTGACAACCCGGCAGCGCAGTCCCTTCCCTCCGGGCTCGCCTTTCGAGGAATTCTTCGACGAGTTCTTCGGCCAGCGTGGTCGGGACGGGCAGCCGATCCGGCGTCGGCTGCAAAGCCTCGGTTCCGGTTTCATCATCGATCCCTCGGGCCTGGTCGTCACCAACAATCACGTTGTCAAGGATGCCGACCAGATCACGGTCCGCACCGAAGACGGCCAGGAATACGAGGCGGACGTCGTCGGGCGCGATCCCGATGTTGATGTTGCGCTGTTGCGCATCAAGGCCGACAAGCCGCTGCCGAGCCTCGAATGGGGCGACAGCGACGCCGCGCGCGTCGGCGACTGGGTGCTGACCATCGGCAATCCCTTCGGCCTTTCGGGGTCGGTCTCGGCGGGCATCATCTCGGCCCATCACCGCGACATCTCGGGCGGCCCCTATGACGATTTCATCCAGACCGATGCCGCCATCAATCGCGGCAATTCGGGCGGGCCGATGTTCAATGTCGAGGGCC
>RFKS01000339.1 GCA_003694205.1 Alphaproteobacteria bacterium
GAGCTTGTACACTATCAGTCGCGACGGCTCGCGCGCCGCTATCTTGAGCTCGTCGCGCGCGTCCGCGAAAGGGAGCGCTCGCTCGGGTGCGATGGGGAGCGGCTCACTGAGACCGTCGCGCGCCAGTATTTCCGGCTTCTCGCCTACAAGGATGAGTACGAGGTGGCGCGTCTCTTCGCCGAGACTGATTTCGAGTCGCGGCTCAAATCGCAGTTCGAGGGCGATTTCCGCCTGCGCTTCCACCTCGCGCCGCCGCTTCTGTCCCGGACCGATGCGGCGACGGGTCGTCCGCGCAAGCGGGAATTCGGTCCATGGATCAGCAGGTTCTTCCGAATTCTGGCCAGATTCAGATGGCTGCGGGGGACGCCCATCGACCCGTTCGGCTGGAGTGCGGAACGGCGTCTGGAACGACGCCTGATTGCGGAGTATGAATCGCTGGTTGCGGACATTATGGCGCGCGTCGGTGCGGGCAATCTCGATATCGCCGTCGCGCTCGCCGGGGTGCCGGACATGATCCGCGGATATGGTCCGGTCAAGTTGGCCAGTATCGCCGCGGCAAAACAGAAGGAAGCGGAGCTCCGCCAGCTTTTCCTCGACCCGCCGCCCAAGAGCGCGGACGCGATTGCCGCCGAGTAGCGTTCGATAACCGAGCCTGGGGACGCAGCCACTTATGGGACGGGCTGCGCAAAAAAGAGAAAGGGATCGTCGATGAGTGTCTTTGCCACACGGGCCTTCAACAATCATGAGCAGGTCGTCTTCTGCAGCGACCCGATCACGGGGCTGAGGGCCATCATTGCCGTGCACTCGACGGTGCTCGGTCCCGCCGTCGGTGGCTGCCGCATCTGGAACTATGCCGCCGCGCATCGCAACGCGCCGGTCGACGTCGCCGAGCGGCGCACCGAAGAGGATGCCATCTTCGACGTGCTCAGGCTGTCGCGCGGCATGAGCTACAAGAACGCCATGGCCGGCCTCCGGCTCGGTGGCGGCAAGTCGGTGATCATCGGCGATCCGAAGGCAGTCAAGACGCCCGAGCTCCTGCGCAAGTTCGGCGAGTTCGTCGACCGTCTGGGCGGCCGCTACTACACCGCCGAGGACGTCGGCTCGAAGCCGCGCGACATGGAGATCATCCACGAGGCGACCGATTATGTGGTCGGCCTCGAACACGGCGCCTACGCCACCGGCGATCCCTCGCCGCACACGGCAAAAGGCGTCTTCTACGGCATCGAGGCGGCAGTGAAGCACCGGCTCGGCAAGGACAGCGTCAAGGGTCTGAAGGTGGCCATCCAGGGGGTCGGTAATGTCGGCCGCGATCTCGCGGCGCATCTGCGCGAGGCGGGAGCAAGTGTCGTCATCGCCGACATCTCGAAGGAGAATATCGAGCGGGTGCTGGCCGGCGGACCGGCCGAGGTCGTCGACCCGGCGCAGATCCATGCGGTCGAGGCCGATGTCTTTGCTCCCTGCGCACTCGGCGGCATCCTCAACGCCAAGACGATTCCCGAGCTCAAGGCGAAGATCGTCGCCGGCGCGGCGAACAACCAGCTCGACGACGAGGACGCTGACGACTGGCGCCTGCGTCGCCGCGGCATCCTTTACGCCCCCGATTATGTGATCAATGGCGGCGGCATCATCTCGGTCGAGTCCGAAGTGCACCGGGAGAAGCTCGACGAGGCGGAACGGGCGCGCAAGGTCCGGCGCATCGCCGACACGCTGGAGAAGATCTTCGTCGAGTCCGACCGCACTGACATGCCGACCGGGCATATCGCGAACGAGATGGCGGAGAAGATCATCGACGCCAGACGCCGCGAGATCGCCGCGGCAGCGGAGTAGGGGAGCGGGAGACCGGACGGGAGCGGCGGGATGGGCTTTTACGACGATCACATCCTGCCGCATCTCATCGACTGGGCGTGCGGCGCAGATCCGGTCATGGACATGCGCCGGCGCGTCGTCCCCGCGGCCGAGGGGCAGGTCGTCGAGATCGGCCTCGGTTCGGGCCACAATCTGCCCTTTTACGACGCCGGCAAGGTCAAGGCCGTGATCGGCGTCGACCCCTCCGGCGCCATGCTCGCCAAGGCCGCGAAGCGCGCCGCGAGAGCCCGCTTTCCGGTCGAGATGGCGGCGCTCGAGGGCGAGCATCTGCCGTTCGAGGACGGCTTCGCCGACAGCGTCGTCGTGACCTACAGCCTGTGCACCATCCCCGAGCCGGCGGCGGCGCTTGCCGAGATGCGGCGGGTGCTCAAGCCCGGCGGGCAGCTTCTTTTCGCCGAACATGGCGCAGCGCCCGATGAAGCGGTCCGGCGCTGGCAGGACCGGCTTGATCGCCTCTTCTGGCCGACGATTTCCGGCGGCTGCCACCTCGCGCGACACCCTGACCGCCTGATCGAGGCCGCCGGCTTCGCCTTCACGGCGATCGATCGCCTCTATCTGCCGAAGACGCCGCGGCCGTTCGGCTTCAACTATGTCGGCGTCGCATGTCCGCGCTGAGCCCGTTCCTCAGGGGAAGAAGACGAGCTTGATGATGAGCGCCACCACCGTGGCGGCAAAGATGCGCCGGATGAAGGGGGCACCGCGCGTGATCGTGGCATGGGTGCCGAGCCAGCCGCCGAGGGCGGTGCCGAGCCCGAGCGCGATGCCCGCCCCCCAGGCGATCTCGACCCGGCTGGCGAAGATGAGCAGCGTCACCGGCGTGTAGACGAGGATGATGAAGACCTTGTGCATGTTGACGCGCACGAGGTCGAGCCCCATCACCCGCGCCAGGATCGGCATCATGATGAAGCCGACGCCGATCTGGATAAAGCCGCCCCAGGCCCCGGCGCCGATCATCAGGATGTGCCCGAGCACGAGTCGCCGCGGTCACCCCTCGGCGACGGGGCCGACCGCCGCCTTCTGCGCCTTCTCCGAAAGCATGAGAGCAAGCACCCCGGCCATGATGGCGGCGAGAATGCGATTGAACCAGACACCGCTGACGGCGGTGCCGATGAAGGCCCCGCCGGC
>RFKS01000035.1 GCA_003694205.1 Alphaproteobacteria bacterium
CTCTTCGGCAGCGACCTCCATGCCCGCTACGCCAGGCGCTTTGGCAGCACCGACTACCGCCGTGCCGGCGCCCTTCGCGGCACCTTTCTCAAAGCGGTGAACGAGGATCTTTCCGCAATCGCGCGCGCTATCGAAGTGCCGGTGCTGCTCATCTATGGCAGCGAGGATCGCGAAACGCCGCCCGAGATCGGCACCCGCTTTGCCGCCCTCATGCCGCGGGCGGAGCTCCATCTTCTCGATGGTTTCGGTCATCTCGACATCCTCGGCCGCGGCGCCTATCAGTGTGAGCACCTGATCGCCCGCTTTCTCGAGCGCCACGCACGATGACCTCGACCGCTCTCCTCGCCTTCGGCCACGCCCTCGTCGCGCTGGCGCTCGTCCCCTTCCTCTATTTGCGTCTCAAGGCCTATCTGCTCTTCTTCCAGCAGGAGGAATATGATGGCGGGCGGTTTGTGCGCTGGCTCAGACGAGCCCGCGCGCGCGATCGCCGGGCGAGCCTCGCAGCCGGCATCGCCGGCGTGCTGGTCATCGCCACGCCGCCTGAAGCCGAGCTTCTCCATGCGCTCGCCGACGCCCTCATCCTCGCCGGTCTCGGCCTCGGCATGCGGCTGAGCCGGCGGCCGCTCGGGCGGGCCAAGAAGCCGCTGGTGATGACCGCGCGCGCGCGCCGCATCCTTGCGCTCGCGCTCCTGTTTGCACTGGCGCTCGGCATTCTCGTCTGGGTGTTCGTGGGGGTGGGCTCGCCGCTCGCACCTGCGTTGGCGACGCTCGTGCTGACGCAGATCGCGCCTTATTGCCTCGTCATCGCCGATTATGGACTAAAACCCCTCGAGCGCCGTATCAGGGCGCGCTATCGCGAGGAAGCGCGCGCAAAGCTCAAGGCGCTCGACCCCCTCGTCATCGGCATCACCGGCAGCTACGGCAAGACCTCGACCAAGCACATCCTCGCCCATATCCTGGAAAGCGCCGCGCCCACATTGGCGACGCCGGGCAGCGTCAATACCGAGATGGGAATCAGCCGCATCGTGCGCGAGGAACTCGCGCCGCATCATCGCTATTTCATCGCCGAGATGGGCGCCTATGGGCCGGGTTCGATCGCGCGTCTGTGCCGCCTCGCGCCGCCGAAGCTCGGCATCATCACGGGGGTCGGCGTCGCGCATTACGAACGGTTTGGGGATATCGACACGGTTTTCGATGCCAAGTTCGAGCTCGCCGACGCGGTGGCTGCTGCCGGGGGATGCGTCATCGTCATCGGCGATGCGGTGCCCGGGAAGCGCCTCCGCGCGCGACTGCTGCGCGATGGCGCTCATCTGCGGCTCATCGGCAATGTCGCGGGAAGCGCGCTGCGCCTCGGCAAGGCGCATCAGACACGTGCGGGGCTGGAACTCGAGGTCGAGGGCGAAGGCATTTCCGCAACGTTGCTCAAGGTGCCCCTTTATGGCCTGCATCAGGCGCACAATGTGCTCGCCGCAGTGGCCGCCGCCCTTGAACTCGGCCTGCCGCTCGACATGATCCGTGCGGCGCTCGCGACGACACCGCAGATCCGGCATCGGCTGGAGGTCGTGACGCGGGGCGGCATCACCGTCATTGACGATGCCTATAACGCCAATCCGGAAGGATTCGCCGCCGCGCTCGCGCTTCTCGACAGTCTCGTTGGCGACGGCGGGCGGCGCATTCTCGTCACCCCCGGCATGGTCGAACTCGGAGCGCGTCACGAGGCAGAGCATGCGCGGCTCGGCGCGCTGGCGGCGCAGCATGCGGACATCGCGCTCGTGGTCGCGCCCGCGCGCATCACAAGCTTCGTCGATGCCTTCGAGGGGGCCATGCCGCCCGGCGCGTCACTTGAACGATTCGACAATCAGGCAGCAGCCGAGGCCTGGGTGAACGCCCACGCCTCGGCCGGCGATGTCGTTCTCTTCGAGAACAATCTGCCCGATCTCTACGAGATGCGGCCGGTTTTCTGATCCCTATTGCAGGGCCCAGGTGAGCGGCACGACGAAGGTGAGCTCGGTGTCCCCGATGTCACCCGGCGGCTTGGGAAGCGGGTCGATGCGCTTCATCAACCGGTCGATCTCCTTGTCGAGGACTGCAAAGCCGGTCGCCTGAACGACTTCGAAATTCGCGATCTTGCCGCTGCGGTCAACGGTGACGCGCACCTTGGCCGAGCCCTCGATCTGCTTCGCCAGCGCCGAGCGCGGGTAGACCTGCTTGGAGGCGATGGTCCGCGCAATCGAGCGCATCCAGTCCGCCTTGCCGGCGGCCTTTGCGGAATCCATTGTACCGAGAAGACTTGCGGCGGCGAAGGCGGCCGCAACGAGAGCTGTACGCACGAACATGGGGGTCCCTTCTTCTGATCCGCCCCGGAACGGGACACAAAGCTTTGCACGAAAGGCGCCCGCGGCGACGCGGGCGCGCGCTCTCCATGCAGCGGAACCCGTAAACGGCATGTTAGCGGATATGGTTAACGGGCCGAAAAAGCACCGCTTCCCTTCATCAGTCGCCGATCGCCACAACCTTGCCGGGATTGAGGATATTGTCGGGATCGAGTGCCCGCTTGATGGCCCGCATCATGGGCAGGCTGTCTCCGTGCTCGCGCTCGAGCAGCGCCATCTTGCCGAGACCGATGCCGTGCTCGCC
>RFKS01000036.1 GCA_003694205.1 Alphaproteobacteria bacterium
GGCGAGCACGATTTCGGTGTCGCCGTCGAAGGCGAGGCGACGGGCGAAGAACTGCGCATCGCCGTCATCGCCGCCGCCGACGAGCGCGAGAAGATCAGGCAGCGCGCCGCGGATGCGGGCGTCGGCGTCTGCCGCCACCCCACTACCTGCCTTGCGCACGGTGCGGAGTGCGGCGCCCTCGCGGCTGCACCGGATGAGAATCGCGAAGGGCAGGTCGCGCGGCTCGACCAGCACCGTCCGCGGCTCGCTCCAGCCAAGGCGGGCGAGCAGGCCCGGGTGGCGGCTGAGGCTGCGTGCGAGCATCGCCTCGAGGGGCAGGCCGGCAAGGCGCACCGGCAGGTCGCTCAAAATCGCGGCGGCGCCCGGGCGGGACGACGATATCACGATCGGTGCTCCTCCTTGCCGCCGCGACGGCCGCGACAACGCGGTCCCGCGACGTCCTCGTCACGCTCTCGCGCCAAGGACTAGGAGCGAAATGGGGCGGCGTCCATTGACGCGGATCAAAAATGATCCGCGACCTCGGGTCGCACCGGCTTGATCAGTTCCGGCGCCGGCGGAAGGCGGCGAGGCCGGCGGCGAATTCGGGGCTGTCATAGGCCTCGAGAAAAGCATCAAGGCTCGCCGTATCCTCGCCCTCACCCGCCGCCGCACGCTCGATGAAGGTCTTCATCGTGGTGATGCTCGCCGGCGCACCGGCGGCGATTTCGGCGCCAAGCCGTTCGGCCGCAGCGCTGAGCGCGCCCGTTGTCACCAACTCCTCCACGAGACCGATGCGGAGCGCCTCTGCGGCATCGATGGTGCGCGCGGTGAAGACGAGGCGCTTGGTCTCGGCGACCCCGACGAGCGCGACGAGGCGTGCCAGATCGCTCTGCATGTAGACGAGCCCGAGCTTCGCCGGCGGCACCGCGAACCGCGCCGTCGCATCGGCGATCCTGAGATCGCAGGCCGCGGCCAGCGCAAGCCCGGCCCCCATGCAGGGCCCGGAGATGACGGCCACGGTCGGCCGCGGAAAGGCCGCCAGCATGTCGAGCGCCCGGCGCATGCGGTCGCGCCCTTCGCGGCGCAGGTCGCGATTGCTGGCCATGGCGGCGAATTCGGCGAGATCAGCGCCGGCGGAAAAGATGCCCGGTGCCGCACTCTCGACGCGTAACAGCCGGATGTCCATCGCCGCCGCTTTTTCGAGAAGCGTCGCGAGTCGGGCCCACATGGCGCAGGTAAAGGCATTCTTCTTGGCCCCGCGATCGACAAGGATGCGGCCCGCCGCCCCCTCCCGCGCGAGGCGGACGGCCTCGCTCATGTGAAAGCCTCGAGCCCGGTGATGGCGCGGCCGAGGATCAGCGCGTGGATGTCGTGCGTGCCCTCATAAGTGTTCACGGTCTCCAGATTCATCACATGGCGGATGACGTGAAATTCGTCGGAGATGCCGTTGCCGCCATGGATGTCGCGCGCCATGCGGGCGATCTCCAGCGCCTTGCCGCAGCTGTTGCGCTTGAGGAGCGAGATGGTCTCCGGCGCAAGACGCCCCTCGTCCTTGAGCCGCCCGGCGCGGACGCAGGCGACAAGCCCGAGGGTGATCTCGGTGAGCATGTCGGCAAGCTTCTTCTGCACGAGCTGCTTCTGCGCCAGCGGCTTGCCGAAGACGCGGCGCTCAAGCGCGTAATCGCGCGCCGCATGGAGACAGAATTCGGCGGCCCCGAGCGCACCCCAGGCGATGCCGAAGCGGGCGTTGTTGAGGCAGCCGAAGGGGCCCGAGAGGCCTTCTGCATGCGGCAGCAGGTTTTCCTCGGGCACGAAGACCTCGTCCATCACGATCTCGCCGGTGATCGAGGCGCGCAGGCTCATCTTGCCTTCGATCTTCGGTGCCGAGAGCCCCTTCATGCCCTTCTCGAGCAGAAAGCCGCGGATGCGCCCGCCATGCGCTTCGCTCTTTGCCCAGACGACGAAGACGTCGGCGATCGGCGAGTTGGTGATCCACATCTTGCTGCCGCGGAGCACATAGCCGCCCGGCGCTGGCGTCGCCCGTGTTTTCATCGACCCCGGATCGGAGCCCGCATCGGGCTCGGTGAGGCCGAAGCAGCCGATGAGTTCACCGGTCGCGAGACCGGGCAGGAAGCGTTCCTTCTGCTCCGCGCTGCCATAGGCCTCGATGGGATGCATGACGAGCGAGGACTGCACGCTCATCGCCGCGCGGTAGCCCGAATCGACGGCTTCGATCTCGCGCGCGATGAGCCCGTAAGCGACCGCTGAGGCGCCGGCGCAGCCATAACCCTCGATCGTCGGGCCGAGCAATCCGGCGGCACCCATCTCGCGCATGATCGCGGGATCGAAATGCTCGCGCCGATTGGCCTCGATCACACGCGGCAGCAGCCGCTCGCGGGCAAACTGGCGGGCACTGTCGCGGATCAGTCGCTCCTCTTCGCTCAGCATGTCGTCGAGAAGGAGCGGGTCCTGCCAGTCCATCCGCGGCCAGGAGCGGGAGCCGGGCGCATCTGCCATGGTCATTCCTTTAAGCTTAAACCAATTCCCACAATAGCGCGCCGGGCGAAGTCTGCAAGGGTCTGCAAGACCGCTCCGGCGGTTGACGCCATCTGCCGCGCACCCTACACCGACGGCCGCGCTCCTGTGTAGTGTGCGCGAGGAATGGACCCGGATGGCATGAGCACCGCAAGCGACATTTCCCGTCTCGCCCGCGAGAGCAGGGCCTGGCCCTTCGAGGAGGCGCGCAAGCTCGCCAAACGCTACGCGGCGGCGCCACCGGAGAAGGGCTATGTCCTCTTCGAGACCGGTTATGGCGCCTCGGGCCTGCCGCATATGGGGACCTTCGGCGAGGTCGTGCGCACCTCGATGGTGCGTCACGCCTTTTCCGTGCTCTCCGACATTCCGACGCGGCTCGTCTGCTTTTCCGACGACATGGACGGGCTGAGAAAAGTACCGACCAATATCCCCAATCAGGAGATGGTGGCGCAGCACCTCGGCAAGCCGCTCTCCGCGATCCCCGACCCCTTCGGCACGCATGAGAGTTTCGGTGCTCACAACAATGCGCGGCTTCGCGCCTTTCTCGACCGCTTCGGCTTCGAATACGAATTTCTGTCCGCCACCGAGTGCTATCGCTCGGGGCGCTTTGATATGACCCTGCGCGAAATCCTGCGCCATTATGACGAGGTGATGGAGGTTGTCCTGCCGACACTCGGCGAGGAGCGGCGGCGCACCTACGCCCCCTTCCTGCCGGTGAGCCCGAAGACGGGGCGGGTGCTGCAGGTGCCGCTCGAGGGCCGCGATCCCGAGGCCGGCACGATCAGCTTTCGCGACGAGGACGGCGCGCTCGTCACCGTGCCCGTCACCGGCGGGCATGTGAAATGCCAGTGGAAGGTGGACTGGGCCATGCGCTGGCGGGCGCTCGCGGTCGACTATGAGATGGCGGGCAAGGACCTCATCGACTCGGTGCGGCTCTCCTCGCGCATCGTGCGCATCCTCGGCGGTCGCCCGCCGGAAGGCTTCATCTACGAGCTCTTTCTCGACGAGAAGGGCGAGAAGATCTCGAAGTCGCGGGGCAATGGCATCAGCATCGAGGAATGGCTGCGCTATGCCTCGCCCGAGAGCCTGTCGCTCTTCATGTACCAGTCACCGCGCAAGGCGAAGCGGCTCTATTTCGACGTCATCCCGAGGACCGTCGACGAGTATTTCGCCTGCGTTCGCCGCTATCATGCGGAAGAACCGGCGGCACAGCTCCAGAACCCCGCCTATCACATTCATGCCGGCCGGGTGCCCGAGATCGACATGCCGATCTCTTTCGCGCTGCTGCTCAATCTCGTCTCGGCGAGCCATGCGCCGGACAAGGCGACCTTGTGGGGTTTCGTCTCGCGCTATCGCCCCGGGATCACGGCCGACAGCCACCCCGCGCTCGATCGTCTGATGGATTATGCGCTTGCCTATTACGCCGATTTCATCGCGCCCAGGAAGCGCTATCGCGCGCCGAGCGAGATCGAGCGCGCGGCAATGACCGATCTTCTCGCGCGCCTCGAGGCACTGCCCGCCGATGCCGACGCCGAGACCATCCAGAGCGAGGTCTATGCGGTCGGTAAGGCGCATGGCTTTGCCAGTCTGCGCGACTGGTTCCGGGCTCTTTACGAGACCCTGCTCGGTCAGTCGGAGGGCCCGCGCTTTGGCGGATTCGTCGCCCTCTACGGACTCGAGAATACGAAGGCGATGCTGCGCCGCGTGCTCTCCGGCGAGACGCCCGAAACTTGATCATTTGACTAAAATTCTCCTGAATTGATTGGCAAAAACCGCAGAAATCCAAGCGTTTTGTTCGGACGGATTTCAGCGACGCTTCCGCCGGAGATTAAGGGCTCGTTGAGATTTGACCGCTACTCTGTTTGCGGCATGACCAAGGTGCGTGCGCGCCTTGCTCGACGAGAAGAAAATCGCTTTGCAACGGGTGAGTGCTTCATGAACAGACTGGATGTGAGAGGTCTCAGGGGTCCGCGCAGCATTCTCGCGATCCGGCGCAGGCTTCTCGAACTCGACGGCGGCGCGCTGCTCGAGGTCATCGCCGATGACCCCGCTCTCGTTTCCGATCTGCCGGCCTTCTGCAGCCAGAGCGGACACCGACTCGTGATGGCGCAGGAAAAGGACGGCCGCCTCAACTTCCTCGTCGCCGCGCGCGAGACCCGCAACTCGTCCCAGGACCGGCCCGTCGAAACATCTTATTGCGTCAGCGCGGCCTGCTGAGGCGCCGCGATCTGTTTTCCTCGCGAGACACGAGTCGCGCTTTGCCCTAATATCGCGACCCGATGGAACACCTCATCGGGAGCCGGTCATGTCTTCGGAAAAGTGCGTTGCATTCATTCTGCTGATGGCCCTGCCGGCGCTCACCGGCTGTGCCGGCGGTGGCGGGAACCCGCGCGAGCAGGCCGCACAGCGGCTGGAGCAGGTGCGGCAGATTCCCACCGTTGATGTGTCGTCGCGGCTCTACACCCAGGCGCTCGAGATGAAGGCGGCCGGCAATTGCGCCGGCGCGATTCCCGGTTTCTACGCGCTTGCGCAGCGTGGCGCCGGCTATGAACTGGCGCAGTACCATCTCGCCGACTGTCTTCTCGCAGGTGCCCCGCGCAGCCTCTCCGCGACGCGCTTTCTCGACGGGCTCGTCTGGATGCGTCGCGCCGCGGAGGCGGGCTCGCCCGAGGCCCAGGGCGCACTTGCGCTCCTTTATCTCGATGGCCCCGCGGGGCTGCGGGATGCCGCCGAGGCCGCCTTCTGGTACGAGCTATCGCTCGCCAATCCGGCGGCCAAGCGACCCGGCTTCACACCGCTCGACCGGAGCAAAAGGGAGCGGCTCGAGGCCGCCCTTTCCCCGGCGCTCCGCGCCGCTGCGCGTGAGCGTATCCAGGGCTGGCAGAAGGTGGTCTGGAGTGCGCCCAAGGGCGCCCTCTCGCCCGCCGGCGAAAGCATTCTCGGCGGTGGCCGGCAGGGAAACGATGGCGACCAGCGCCGGCACCGGCGCCGGGGTCCGCCCGCGGGCTAGAGCATGCTGTGATGATATGGGACCATTCTGCCGGAGTCCTTTTTCGCCATGACCAGGAAGAGCCCGCGGGGCGTATCGGGCAATACGGCCAAGGGGTCTGACGCCGTCATGGCGGAAAAGGCCCCGGCCGCGCAAGGGGTTGCGCCCCGGCGGCCGGCCGCGGCGTTGCCGCCCTTGCCCGATGTCCCCGCATCGCGCGGCGGACGGCGCCTGGCGGACGGGCACGCCGGTGCGCAACAGAATTGATTCCATATCA
>RFKS01000037.1 GCA_003694205.1 Alphaproteobacteria bacterium
AGCGCGTTCTCGCCGAAGCGCATGATGATGACGCCGCCGACGGCTTCACCCTCGCCGTTGAGCTCGCCGACGCCGCGTCTCAGATCCGGGCCGAGGCGGACCTCGGCAACATCCTTGAGCAGCACCGGCGTGCCGTCACCCGTCACCTTCACCGGGATCGAGCGGAGATCGTCGAGACCATCGACATAGCCGGTGGCGCGGATCATGTATTCCGCCTCCGCCATCTCGATGACGCGGCCGCCGGTCTCCTGATTGCCGCGCCGGATGGCGTCGCGGATACGGGTGAGCGGCAGGCCGTAGGCGCGCAGGCGATCGGGGTCGACCACCACCTGATACTGCTTGACCATGCCGCCGATGCTGGCGACCTCGGACACGCCGTCGACGGTCTGCAGCTCGTATTTCAGGAACCAGTCCTGAATACTGCGCAATTGAGAAAGGTCGTGTCCGCCTGTGCGATCGACGAGCGCATACTGATAGACCCAGCCGACGCCGGTAGCGTCGGGCCCGAGCGCCGGTCGCGCGCCCTTTGGCAGGGTGGGAGCGACCTGGCTCAGATATTCAAGAACCCGCGAACGCGCCCAGTAGAGATCAGTGCCGTCCTTGAAGATGATATAGACATAGGAGTCGTTGAAGAAGGAATAGCCGCGCACGGTCACCGCTCCGGGCACCGCAAGCATGGCGGTGGCCAGCGGATAGGTGACCTGATCCTCGACCACCTGCGGCGCCTGGCCGGGATAGGTGGTCTTGATGATCACCTGCACGTCCGAGAGATCCGGGATGGCGTCAAGCGGCGTGCGGCTCAATGCATAGAGACCGCCGGCGGCAAGGAAAGCGGTCAGGATCAGTACGATGAAGCGGTTCGCCACCGACCAGCGGATGATGGCCTCAATCATGGCGCATCTCCACGCCGATATCCTTCATTCCGGCTTCGGGGTTTTCGGCTCCGAGCATGCGCATCATGCTGGCCTCGAAGCTCGCCTCGGAATCGAGAAGGAACTGGGCCGAGGTGACGACCCGTTCGCCTTCCGTGAGACCCGCGAGGATCTCCATCTTGCCGCCGGATTCGATGCCCGCGCGCACTTGCGCCGGCCGGAATCGCCCGTCGTCCATGGCAAGGATCACGCGTTCGGATGCACCGGTGCGGATGAGCGCCTCGGCGGGGATGACCAGCACGCCCTCGCGGGGATCGACCTCGATCGTGACATTTGCATACATGTTGGGGCGGAGCGTGAGGTCGGGATTGTCGAAGACCAGGCGAACACGGCCCGTGCGGCTTGCCTCCCGGATGGTCGGATAGACGTAATCGACGCGGCCCACCCATTCCTTTCCGGGAAAGAAGGGAAGCGTCATCACGGCGCGCTCGCTTGGCCTGATCCAGTCGACCTGATCTTCATAGACGTCGACCAGTACCCACACCGTAGAGAGGTCGGCGAGCCTCATAGCCGTCGTTCCAGGCTGGACATAGGCGCCCTGACGCACATTGAGCTCGGAGACGATGCCGCTCTGTGGGGCGAGGACGTCAAGGCGCTGCTTCACGACGCGGGACGTTTTCAGGTCGGCGATCTGGCTTGCCGTCATGCCGAGCGCGAGGAGGCGCTCACCTGCCGCCGCAATGACCTGGGGACGACCGGTCTCGAGTGCCTGCACATATTCCGCCTGGGCGCTGACGAGAGGCCGCGAATAGAGTTGGAAGAGGGGTCGGCCCTTCTCGACTACGGCACCTTCGGTGTCGGCATCGAGGCGTTCGATCCAGCCCGCGGAGCGCACATGGATGGCCGAGACCTTGTCGTCATCGAAGGCGACATAGCCCACTGTCTCCACCCGGCGGGCGAGCGTGCCGCGGATGACCGGGGCCGTGCGCACGCCGATATTGTTGCGCACCGCGGGATCGATGCGGATTCCCGGGGTTGCCGGGGTGTCCGCCTCGTCGGCATAGACCGGCACGAGATCCATGCCCATCGGCGACTTGCCCGGCTTGTCGCTGCGGAAGTTCGGGTCCATCGGAGCGCGCCAGTAGAGGATCTTGCGCTCGCCCCTGGCACTCGCGTTCGCTGCTGTCGTAGACGGCGTCTCGCCTGGCGAGAAGAGCTGTGCGGCGCCAAAGCCGACCGCCGTCCCGACCAGCACGAGCAAGATGGATTTCAAAAGCCAGCCCCGCATCAGTTCTCTCCTTCCAGAAACAAGAGGTCCGCCTGTGTCTTGGCGCGATCCACGCGCAGGCGAATGAGTTGCAATCGGGTGTCGAGCTCGGCGAGCTCGGCGCGGATGAGTCCGGGGAAATCGGTGACGCCGCTCTGATAGGAAATGACCGAGGCCTCGGTCGTGCCCTCGGCGCGTTCGATCACAGCTTCTTCATAGAGGCGGATGCGATCATTGAGGCGCATCCAGGCGGCATAGCTCTCCTCGAGACGACGGTTGAGTTCGAGCAGGGTGGCCTCGCGGGTGAGCTGCGCCGATTGCCGGCTGCGCTTGGCGGCGGCGACCGCCTTGTCCTGGCGCCTGGCCGTGAACAGCGGCACATCGAGCGTGACGCCAACGGTGATGAAGTCGTCGCGGTTGCGGCCGGTGGGAGTGCGCCCGCGCACGCC
>RFKS01000038.1 GCA_003694205.1 Alphaproteobacteria bacterium
CACGCTGTCGGGGGAGCGGGTGCGCGAGGAGCTGTTCAAATTGCTGTGTGCGCCGGACCCGGTGGCGACGCTGGCGCAGATGATCGCGGCCGGCGTCCTTCAAGAAGTGATCCCGACCAGCGGTGAGGTCGCGGTGCTGCGCGCGCTGATGCGGGTCGAGCCCTGGGACCGGCCACCCGATCCGGTGCTGCGTCTGGCTGCACTGCTGCCATCCGACGCCGTGCAGGCCGAAGCGGCGGCGCAACGGCTGCGTCTGTCGCGTCGCGATCGGCACAAGCTCGTCAACCTGGCGGCACCGCAAGCGCATCTCGATCCGGCGATTGCGGCGCAGCGATTCGGGATCATCACCCGTCGCAACCGGCTGAAATTCGCCGAAAGCGGCAGCGGCAAGGCGATCGGGCGGCACGCCCTGGCTGATCAGAAACTGGACCACCGCAATGGCGCGGGCCGCCGACAACTCCCAGTTGTTGGAGAATTGCGGCGTCGAGATCGGGCGCTTGTCGGTATGGCCATCGACGCGCAGGATCCAGTCGATGTCGGGCGGGATCTCCCTCGCGATCTCGAGCAGGGTCTTTGCCACCTGGCGCATCTGCTCGCGTCCCTCACGGCCGAGTGCGGCGCTTCCCGAATCGAAGAGCAGCTCCGACTGGAAGACGAAGCGGTCGCCCTCGATCCGGATGTCCGCGCGATGGCCGAGAATGTCGCGCAGACGGCCAAAAAACTCCGAACGATAGCCGGCCAGCTCCTCGACCTTGCCGGCTAACGCCACATTGAGGCGGCGACCGAGGTCGGCGATGATCGCCTGGCTCTCCCTGTCGCGCTGTTCCGAAGCCTCGAGCGCCGCTTCGAGCCGCGCAAGCTGCTGCCGGAGCGCGGCCAGATTGGCCTCGAGCGAGGCGATCTGGTCGCGGGCGCGCGCGGTGAGGGCGCGTTCGGCCTCAAGCTCGCTTTTCGCCTTGCCGTAGCGTTCCTCGGCGGCGGCAAGGTCGCTGGCCGTCTTTTCCGCCTCGGCCTTCGTGCGGCGCAGGCGTTCCTCGGCGTCGGACAGCGATGCGCCCAGTTCCGCGACCCGCGCCGAGAGATCGTCGCGCTCGCCCTTGACGCTGGCAAGGCTTGCCGAAAGCTGTGCCACGCTTTCTCTCAGATCGGCATTGGCCTTGCGTTCGAGCGACAGGAGATCGCCGAGTTCCGCCACCTGCGCCCGCAACTGCTCGAGCGCGGCGTCGCGGCCGGAGAGCGCATTGCCGAGAAAGAACTGCGCCAGTGCAAAGAGCGAAAGCAGGAAGACGAGCACGAGAAGAAGCGTCGACAAGGCGTCGACGAAGCCGGGCCAGGTATCGTCGCTGCCCACTGCCCGCCGCGACAGGCGCAGGCTCATGTCGCGCCGTCCCCGCCGCCAGCCGCCCGGCGCTGTTCGAGCGCGGTCGCGAGCGTGCGCGCGAGCAACTTGATCTCCGAGCGCAGGGTCTCCATCGACCAGGTCGCGGCCTCGCTCTGGGCCTCGATAAGGCGCTTCATGTCGAGGTCGATATTGCGCAGATGTTCGCGGGAGTCCTCGTCAAGCCGCACTTCGGCGACGGCCTCGAGACGCTCGCCGAGGCGCTCGAGCAGCGCCTGCGTTTTTGCCTCTGCCTGCGCCAGCCGCTGTCCGATCGCCTCGTCGGTGCGCAGGCGCTCCCCGAGCGCGGCAAGCCCCTCGGCAAGTCGCAACAGCGCCTCGTCGCTCTCCTGTCGCCGCGATTCCGTGCTCTCGAGAGTGCGCGTCAAGCGCTCGATTCCCTCGGCGGTCTGCTCGACGAGCGCATTGAGATAGGCGCCGGTGGCCACACCATCCGTTTCCTCTCCCGCCGCAAGCCTGCCGCCCGAGGTGACTCGTGCCACCGTCGACAGCCAGTCTTCGAGATCGTTGTAGAAGCGGTTCTGGGCCTGCGCCGATTGCAGGTCCAGAAAGCCGAGGACGATCGAGCCGGCAAGGCCGAAGAGGGATGAGGAAAAGGCAACCGCCATGCCATTGAGCGGCGCGCCGAGACCCGATTTCAGCGCATCGAACATGAGCCCGATGTCGGTGGTCTCGACGCTGAGGCCGCGGATCGTGTCGCCGATGGCCGCGAGGACCGCGAGCAGCCCCCAGAAGGTGCCGAGCAGGCCAAGAAAGACGAGCAGGCGCGTGAGATAGCGCGAGATCTCGCGCCCCTCCTCGAGCCGCGCCGCCACCCCGTCGAGCAGCGTCCGCATCGACAGCGCGGTCATCCGCAGGCCGTCCTGCTCGACCCCATCGCCGAGCATGGCCGCCAGCGGCCGCAGCAGCCGGGGTGCATGGCCGGCGGCAGGCTCGCCCTTGCGGTAGGCGCGCAGCCAGGCGAGCTCGGGCCGGAGCATCAGCACCTGGCGAAAGCTGTAGACGATGCCGAGCAGGAGCACGGCGGCGATGATTCCGTTGAGCCAGGGATTGGCTAGGAAGGCCTTGCTCAAGGGTTCGGCGAGCACGGCGGCGAGCACCGCGACCGCGGCCACGAAGGCCACCATGCGATTGAGAAATCGCGTCAGTCCCGACATCGGCGCACCTCTTGCCAGCAAAGCTCCAGCCCGCGGCCACTTTGGCACAATCGGTCTAGGCGATGAAAGTGCCGCGAATGAGGCAGCAGCTATTCCGGTGCGTCCGCACTCTCGGTGGCCGCCTTTTCGATATGCACGCGGCCCTCGCCCGCAAGGACACCGTCCTCGCCGTAGGGCAGGGCGGTGAGATCGATGCGGTCGATCGAGATGCCTTCCCGCACCAGCAAGGCACGCACCATGAGCGCGCGCGTCAGCGACAGCCGCAGAGCCTCCTCCGCGCTGCGCCCGGTGGTGTCCGTCGAAGCGACGATGCTGATCCGCTCCGATCCTCCGCGCAGACGCCGCGCGAGCCGCGACAAGGCATTTGCCTCGCTGCGGATGAGCGCGGTGCGGTCGCCCTCAAAGCGGAGGTCGAGCGGGCGCAGCGGCAAGGTGAAGCGGTCGATCGGCGCGAGCGCGGCATTGATGTCGCGCGCGGTCACGGAGTCCCGGTTTTCGCTCCCGCGCGGCGTACCGGTAACGGTGTCCTCGCCTGGCGGCGTCGGCGCCAGCGATTCCATGGGCACCGGCTTCGGCACCTCATGCGCCGGCGCTTTCGGGCGCAGGGGCCAGCCGACCGGCTCGTCCGCCTGTTGCGCAGCCGCCGCCCCGGAAACGAGGAGAGCGGCAAGCGAGGCGAGGCGAAGGAGCGAGCTGGTCATGACGCGCGTTTCTGTTCCCTGGCGACGGCCTTGAGACGTTTGAGCATATGTGCGTGGATCTGGTCGTTGGCGGCAAGAATGCCACCGGTCGCGAAGATCCTCCGCCCGCCCTCGAGGTCGCTGACAAACCCGCCCGCCTCGCGGATGAGCAGGATGCCGGCCGCCACGTCCCACGGCGCGAGCCCGGCCTCCCAGAAGCCGTCATAGCGCCCGGCGGCGACATAGGCGAGGTCGAGCGACGCGGCGCCGAAGCGGCGCACTCCCGCAACCTCGTGCATGAAGGATTCGAGCTCGGCCAGAAAGCGTGCATGGCCGCCCCGTCCCTTGAAGGGAATGCCGGTGGCGAGAAGGGCTGTCGCGAGCGTCGTGCGGGCCGAGACGCGGAGTCTCTGGTCGTTGAGAAAAGCGCCACGGCCGCGATCGGCCCAGAAGAGCTCCTCGCGCAAGGGGTCATAGATGATCCCGGCGACGATATCGCCGCGCTCCTCGGCGGCAATCGAGACCGCCCAGTGGGGCAGGCCGTGAAGATAGTTCGTCGTGCCGTCGAGCGGATCGACGATCCAGCGGCTGTCCGCTTCCTTGCCCGCGATGGCGCCGCGTTCCTCCATCAGGAAGCCGAAATCGGGCCGCGCCCGATGCAGCTCCTCGTAAAGGATCTGTTCCGCACGCCGATCGGCCTCGCTGACGAAATCCGCCGGCCCCTTGCGCGAGACCTGGAGCTGCTCGACCTCGCCGAAATCGCGCCGGAGCCCCCGCGAGGCCTTCATCGCGGCCGACACCATGACATTCACGAGGGGCGAGCGGCGGGACATCAATCGGCCCGCTTCACATACGTGGAATCCGCGGTCGCCACGAGAATGCGGTCGCCCTCGCTGATGAAGGGCGGCACCATCACCCGAACCCCGTTTTCCATGATCGCCGGCTTGTAGGAGGAGGCCGCGGTCTGACCCTTCACCACCGGCTCGGTCTCGACGACCGTAAGCGCCACCTGCTCCGGGAGGTGAACGCCAAGTGGCTTGCCCTCATAGAGGTCGAGGTCGACCTCCATGCCGTCGCTCAGAAAGATGGCCCCCTCACCGATGTCCTCTTCCGGCAGGCTGATCTGCTCGTAGCTTTCGAGGTCCATGAAGGTGAACATGTCGCCCTCGCGGTAGAGGAACTGGAACTTCTTCTGGTCCAGCCGCACGCGCTCGACCTTCTCAGACGAGCGGAAGCGCTCGTTGAGCTTGGTCCCGTCGAGGAGATTCTTGAGCTCCACTTGGAGATAGGCTCCGCCCTTGCCGGGCTGGGTGTGCTGGATCTTCACCGCCCGCCAGAGCGAGCCCTTGTGCTCGATCACATTGCCGGGGCGGATGGCATTTCCGTCGATCTTCATGGCTGTCTTTTCTTCCCTCGCGCCGTGGCGGCCTTGGCCGGAATTGCGGGGCTGCTTTAGCAGAGGCGCACGGCAGGTTCAATCTGTGTGCCCACGCGCGGCGGCCACCGCGCTCCGTGCCTTGTCCGGCGCGCGGCATTGCTCTAGATTTCGCGAGGGAGGGGAGGCGTCTTCATGTTCGGCAAGCTCAGGGCGGACCTCGCCCACGCCAGGGCCGTCAATCACAAGTCGATGTCCGGTCCCGGCGCCTGGGTCTGGTGCCTGTTCCATCTCGGAACCTCGGCGGTCATCGTCTACCGCTTCGGCAACTGGGCGTGGAATCTGCGCCTGCCGGTGTTGCGCGAGATCCTGCTCGGCGTCTATTTCGTCCTCAAATACATCAACCAGATGGCGACCGGGGTCAACATTCCGGTCACCGCCGATATCGGGCCGGGGCTCGTCGTGCACACCTGGAACGGTGTCTACCTGCCCAATTGCCGCATCGGCCGGAACGCCTATTTCCAGCATGGGGTGGTCGTCAATTACCGCTGCAAGGGGATCGGGGACGATGTCTATTTCGGGCCCGGCGCGAAGGTCATCCGCGAAGTGCGCATCGGCGATCGCGCGCGCATTGGTGCCAATGCGGTGGTGGTTTCCGACGTGCCTGACGACTGCACCGCCGTCGGGGTCCCGGCGCGAATCATTCCCAACCGGGATCAGGATTGAGCCGCACGATCCGGATCTGCGCGATCGATCGCCTCGTTGAGGGCCCGGATCGCGGCGGCAGGTCCCTCGGGATGATCCCAGACATAGGACGAAACAGCGAGGAAGTCAGCGCCCGCGGCGACCAGCGGGGCACAGTTTTCCGCCGTGATGCCGCCGATGGCGACAGAGGGCAATTCCGCGATCTCGGACCACCAGCGCAGGATCTCCGGGTCCGCCCGCGCGGTCTCGGCCTTGGTCGTCGTCGGAAAGAAGGCACCGAAGGCGACATAATCCGCGCCTGCCTCGCCCGCCTCGAAGGCGGCATGGCGCGAGGCCCGGCAACTGACCCCGATGTCCTTGTCATGGCCGAGCAGGCGCCGCGCCTCGGCAACGCTCGCATCCTCGGGGCCAAGATGGACCCCGTCGGCACCCACGACCGCCGCGAGATCGGGGCGGTCATTGACGAGAAAGGCGGCACCACGGGCGTGCGCGATCGGCATCAGCCGTTCAGCCGCCGCGAGCACCTCCTCGTCGCCCGCGCCCTTGAGGCGGAGCTGCACGCAGGCAATGTCGCCACCCGAAAAGGCAGCGTCGAGCCGTCCGGCAAATTCGGCGAGGTCGATCCGCGGCGGCGTCAGCAGATAGACCCGGCAGCGCTCGCCGGTCACGCCTTGCCCTTGTAGATGTCGATGATCTTCCCGAGCAATTCGAGCGCTTCATCGCGCGGCCGCTGGAAGGTGTTGCGGCCGATGATCGAGCCATTGCCACCGCCATCGCGGATAGCCCTCGCATCGTCAAAGACGCTGGACGCGCCCTTCTTGGCACCGCCCGAGAAAACCACTATGCGGCGGCCGTCGAACACCGACTGCATGACGTGCCGCACACGCGCCGCCTGGCTCGAGATGTCGACGCCCGCCGCCTCGTAGGCCGCCTTCGCCTCGGGCTGCTCGAGGTGATCGCTGGGCAGCTTGACCTTGATGATGTGCGCGCCCGCGAGCGCCGCCATGTGCGCCGCATAGGCGCAGACATCAAGGGCCGTCTCGCCAGGCTTCGTAAGCTTGCCGCCGCGCGGGTAGCTCCACACCACGACGGCGAGTCCGACCGCCTTCGCCTCCGCGGCGAGCTCGCGCAGCTCCTCGAGCATCTCGTTGAAATGCTCCGAGCCGGGATAGATGGTGAAACCGATCGCCGAGCAGCCGAGGCGCAGCGCGTCCTCGACCGTGCCATAGATCGCCTGGTCCTTCTCCGTCGCCCAGCTGTTCGAGCTATTGAGCTTGAGGATCAGCGGGATCTGCCCGGCAAAGCTGTCGGCTCCGGCCTCGACCATGCCCAGCGGGGTGGCGAAAGCATTGAGCCCGGCATCGATGGCGAGCCGGAAATGATAGTGTGGATCATAGGCCGGCGGATTGGGCGCAAAGGAACGCGCCGGCCCGTGCTCGAAGCCCTGGTCGACCGGCAGGATGACGAGCTTGCCGGTCCCCCCGAGCCGGCCGTGCATCAGGATGCGGGCCAGATTGGCCTTGGTCCCCGGATTGTCCGCCTCATACCAGGACAGGATCGTGCGTACCTTGCGGGTAATCTTCATCGCGCCTCTCCCTCTTTCCGATGCCCCTCGCGACCGTTGCTGCCGGCCTCATACAGGATGCGGGAGGCTCCTGCAATAACGCAAATTTCATGAATATTAACAACAGATTAAGAAAGATGCAGAACGCGAGATCGGGGGCGCGCGTTTCTCGCAATGCGTCGCATTTTGCGAAACAACATGTCACGAGAATGTGAGAGGTCTGTCATTTCGCGGCTGGCACGCAAATTGCGGCACGGCGGTCAGGACGGCGAACGGAGCCGGGGCTCTATTGCCGATATGACGAGGTTGTCATCTGCAGGGCGGAAGGCCACGAGCGCCAGCGGATGCAAGCCGATGACCAGGAGGAGGGTCGGTATATGCGTGCTTTGAACAATTTGAGGATCTGGGCCAAGCTTGCCTTGGCTTTTGGGCCGATCCTGCTGGTCACCGCGGTGTCCGGACTGATGACCAATAACAGCCTGTCCTACATCGAGGATAGCGTCGGCTGGACGGAGCACACCCATGAGGTTCTGGAGAACCTGGATGCGGTCACCGCCAGCATGGTCGATCAGGAGACCGGTGTGCGCGGCTATCTCGTGTCGGGGGATGAAAGATTTCTCGAGCCCTATTACGCCGGGCTTGAGAACTTCGAGAATCATTTCAACAAGGTGAAGTCGCTGACCTCCGACAATCCGGCCCAGCAGGCGCGCCTTGACAAGCTTCTCGAGGCGGCCACGACCTGGCGGGAGGATGTTGCGAAACGTGAGATCGCGCTCATGTCCGATCCCGCAAGACAGGACGAGGCACGCCGCCTCGAGGCCAGCGGCATCGGCAAGGCGTCGATGGATGCCGTGCGCAGGATTGTTGACGAGGCAGCGAATGTCGAGCGCGGCCTGATGCAGGAGCGGAAGGCGGCGCAGGCCGAGTCGTTTGAGTCGGGACGTACCGCGCTGCTTGTCGGGGGTCTCGCTTCCGCGGCGATCGCGATCCTTGCTGCCGTGTTGCTCACGCTCGGCATTGCCAGGCGTATCGGGACGGTCACCGAGCTCATGACCCGGCTCGCCGATGGTGATACGGGGATCGATATCAGGGGTGCCGATAACAAGGACGAAGTTGGCGAGATGGCGCGCGCTGTTCAGGTGTTCCGCGACAATGCGGTCGAGGCCGAGCGCATGCGCCAGGAGCGCCAAGAGCAGGAAAAGCGGGAGGCCGAGCGCCAGCGGCAAGCCGAGGAGGAGGAGCGCCGTCGCGCGGAAGCCGAGGCCGAAGCCGAAGCCGAACGCCAGCGCAAGGCAGAGGAGGAAAAACGGCAAATCCTCAAGCAGCTCGCCGACGACCTCGAATCCGCTGTGATGCGCGTCGTGGGTACGGTCTCCGCTTCAGCCGAACAGCTCAATTCGACGGCGCAGACCCTGTCGGCCAATGTCGACCAGACGAAGTCGCAGGCGGGTGCGGTGACGAACGCGGCCGAGCAGGCCTCGAGCAATGTGCAGACCGTCGCCGCCGCTTCCGAGGAACTATCGGCGTCGATCCAGGAGATCAATCGCCAGATCATGGAATCCAACGATGTGGCGAATGGTGCGGTGAAAGTCGCCGACAAGACCAACAAGTCGGTCGAGGATCTCGCCGTCGCGGCGCGCAAGGTCGGAGATATCGTCAATCTCATCCAGGATATCGCCGAGCAGACCAATCTGCTCGCACTCAATGCCACCATCGAGGCATCGCGTGCCGGTGAGGCAGGGCGGGGCTTCGCCGTTGTGGCCAGCGAAGTGAAATCGCTCGCGCTGCAGACGGCCAAGGCGACCGACGAAATCGCGCACCAGATCTCCGATATGCAATCGGCGACCGAGGGTACGGTGGAGGCGATCAAGACGATCTCGAAGACGATTGGCCAGATCAACCAGAACTCCACCGCGATCAGCGCCGCCGTCGAGCAGCAGAGCGCTTCGACCCAGGAAATCTCGCGCAATGCGCAACTCGCGGCCCGCGGCACAGAGGAGGTCACCGTCAATATCGGTGGCGTCCAGGGCGCAGCGGGCGAATCCGGCACCGCGGCCGAGCAGATTCTCACCGCGGCGGGAGAACTGAACGGCGAGGCCGGCTCGCTCCGCGAACAGGTAGAAGCCTTCATCGCCAAACTGCGTGCCGCCTGAAGCGGCCTGACGCCGGGGGGCGGGAGCGAACCGCCCCCCATAATTCTTCGACCGAGAATCAGCAGACACAAGTATGCGGCATCGCGAGGCGATGGTCCGCGACAAGGAGAGGCTTGCCATGACAACCTTATCCGGGCCCATCGCGAGAAGGCTGCCTGCCGCCATCGCCGGCTCATTTCTCGCCACCGCCCTTATCGCTTCATCCGCCGGCTTGGCGCTGGCGGGAGAGGGCCCCTCCTCCGAGGCCTCACCCATCGCGCCGCCGATGTTCGGGTTCGACAAGTTCAAGCTGCGCGGGCGGTTGCAGGTCGATTTCGGTCAGATCGGCGCGCCTTCGGCGCTTGATGATCCGGCGCTCGGAACCTTCACCACGATCCGCCGTGCGCGCCTCGGTGCCGAGGGTGAGAAGGACGGCTTCGGCTTTGTGCTCGAGGTCGACTTTGCAGGCAATGACGTCAGTGTCGAGGACGGATTCGCCTACTGGGACAACGGCACCTTCCGCATCGCGGTGGGTAATCTCAAGCCGAAGGTCTCGATGGAGGAGGAAACCGACGATCTCTTCTCGCCGTTCCTCGAGCGCGCTGCGTTCACCTCGGCGTTCGAATTCGAGTACACGATCGGCGCCGCAGCGAGCATGCACGGCGAGAATTATTCCCTGCACGCCGGGCTTCAGAGCACGCGCAGCCTCAACCATTCCGCGGCAAGCGACGGCTATATCCCCAGCTTCCGCGCCACCTTCAGCCCAAAGCTCGCGGGCGGACGATTGCACCTTGCGGCGTCCACCCGCTATCGGAAGAAACCCACCGAGGACGGTCGCGTGCATTACCGGCGCGAGCCGCAGATCCACAATACCGATATCGCCTTCGTCGATACCGGGGACCTCGGCGTGCGGAGCGACCTCTTTCTCGGCGTCGAAACGGGGGCCTTCTTCGGGCCGTTCTATGTGACTGGTGAGTGGGGCAGCCTGAAGGCGCGCCTCAGCGAGCAACCCAGGTCCAAGGCAGATTTCGGCGGCGGTTATCTCGGCGCAGGCTATATCCTGACCGGCGAGTCCTACCCCTATGACCCGCGCTCCGGCACCACCGGCCGGATCGTGCCGGACCGGCCTCTAGCGTCCGGCGGGCCGGGGGCATTCGCGATCAATCTGCGCTTCGATTTCCTCGAGCTCAATGATGTGGCGCTCGGCATTGATGGCGGCAAGCAGGGAGCTGTGATGACGGGGATCACCTGGATCCCGCATGCCAATGCGCGCCTGCTTGCGACCTATTCCCGACTGCGCGTGAACGGCGGACCCTTTGCCGCCGCTGCCAATGCGGGCAATCCGGCTCGCACCCGCTTCGGCTCCAATGTCTTCGGGCTGAGAGCCCAGATCGACTGGTAGGAGGCGAGCGCCTCAGGCCATCAGGACGGCGACGCCGGGCAGGGTCTTTCCCTCCATCCATTCGAGGAAGGCGCCGCCGGCGGTCGAGACATGGCTGAAGTCCTGGGCGACCCCGGCAGTGTTGAGGGCGGCAACGGTATCGCCGCCACCGGCGACACTGAGCAGACTCCCCTGTCGCGTCAGGCGGGCGGCCTCCTGCGCCAGCATCACGGTGGCGCGATCGAAGGGTGGCACCTCGAAGGCCCCGAGAGGCCCGTTCCAGATGAGCGTTTTCGACTCTTCGAGCACGGCGACGAGCGCAGCGACGCTCTTGGGCCCGATGTCGAGGATCATCTCGGCATCGCGCACTGCGTCCACCGGCACGACGCGGTTCGACACGCGCGGCGCCAGTGCCCGGGCGACGACGACATCGCTCGGCAGGTGGACCGTGCAGCCGGCCCCCTCCGCGTGCTGCAGGATCTGTCGCGCGGTCTCGACCAGATCGTGTTCGGCGAGCGAGGTGCCGATATCGAAGCCCCTGGCCAGGAGGAAGGTATTGGCCATCCCGCCACCGATGACGAGATGGTCGACACGCTCCGCGAGATGGCCAAGCACGGCAAGCTTGGTCGAAATCTTGGCGCCGCCGACAATGGCTGTCAAAGGCCGCTCGGGCTTGCCGAGTGCGCGCTCGAGCGCGTCGATCTCGCGCGCCATCGCCTCGCCGGCAGCGGCCGGCAGGAGGTGCGCCACACCCTCGGTCGAGGCATGCGCGCGATGCGCCGCCGAGAAGGCGTCATTGACATAGGCCGCGCCGAGCGCCGCCAGCTCACGGGCAAAGGTGGGGTCGTTCGCCTCCTCGCCGGGGTGAAAACGGACATTCTCGAGGAGCACGAGCCCCTCCGCCGCGGCGATCGCCTGTCGTGCCGCCTCACCGATGCAATCGGACGCGAAGCCGACCGGCTCGCCGAAGGCTGCCTCGAGCGCCGGAAGAAGCGGGCGCAGGCTCATCTCCGGCACGACCTTGCCCCTGGGCCGCCCGAAATGCGACAGGAGCGCAAGCCTTGCGCCCCGTTCGCGCAAGGTCCGGATCGTCGGCACATGCGTGCGGATACGCGTGTCGTCACTGATCCGGCCATCCTGCATCGGCACATTGAGGTCGAGCCGCACGAGCAGGGTCTTGCCGGCGATCTCTCCAAGGTCGGCAATGCGTCGCAGACGGGGCATGATCGCTGGGTTCCCTAGCCGAGAGAGGCCATCCTGCTCGCCGTATCGACCATGCGATTGGCGAAGCCCCATTCATTGTCGTACCAGGACATGACCCGGGCGAGCGTGCCGTCGACCACCTGGGTGCCCCCGAGATCGACGCTCGAGCTCGCGGCGCAGTGATTGAAATCGATCGAGACCATGGGCTCGTCGAAGACCGCAAGAACACCCTTCATCGGCCCCTCGGCGGCGGCGCGCAAGGCGGCGTTGATCTCATCGGCGCTGGTTGCGCGCGCGGGCACGAACTTGAGATCGACGAGCGACACGTTCGGCGTCGGCACGCGGATGGCAACGCCGTCGAGCTTGCCTGCGAGCTCGGGCAGCACGAGACCAACGGCACGGGCGGCACCGGTGGTGGTCGGGATCATCGACAAGGCGGCGGCGCGGGCGCGGTGGGGATCCTTGTGCAACGAATCCTGAAGCCGCTGGTCGGCGGTATAGGCATGAACCGTTGTCATGAAGCCGCGCTCGATGCCGATTGCATCATGGAGCGCCTTGGCCACCGGCGCGAGGCAGTTGGTGGTGCAGGACGCGTTCGAGACGATGCGATGTTCGGGCGTCAGCTTGTCGTCATTGACGCCAAAGACGACCGTCAGCGGCACGTTCTTGGCCGGCGCCGAAATCAGCACCTTCTTCGCGCCGCCATCGATATGCGCCTGCGCCTTCTCGCCATCGGCGAAGCGCCCGGTGCATTCGAGCACGACATCAACTCCAAGCTCGCCCCAGGGGAGCTTCGTCGGGTCGGGCTCGGCGAGCACCCGGATGGCGTGGCCGTTGACCGTCATCTTGCTGTCGCCGGCCGTCACCTCGCCGGGGAAGGCGCCGTGGACCGAGTCGCGTTTCAGGAGGTAAGCGTTCATCTGCGCATCGCCGAGATCGTTGATCGCGACGACCTCGATATCGGTGGCACCGCGCTCGGCGATGGCCCGCAGGACGAGACGGCCGATGCGGCCAAAGCCATTGATGGCAAAACGTGTTGTCATGGTCTGTTCCCCGCTTTTCAGTCTGTGTGTTGGCGCACAGACGGCCTTCTAGAGGCGTTTCCTCACCGCCTCAACGATGGCCTCCGTGGTGATCCCGAAATGGCGGTAGAGATCCGCCGCCGGCGCCGAGGCGCCAAAGCCCGTCATGCCGATGAAGGCGCCGTCAGGGCCGACATAGCGCTCCCAGCCGAAGCTGACCGCGGCCTCCACCGCGACCCGCACGACGCCGTCGATGCCATGGCCGAGAACCCTTGACACATAACCCGCATCCTGGATCGCGAACAGCTCCTGACACGGCATCGAGACGACCTGTGTCGGAACGCCGTCCGCCTCGAGCGCCTCGCGCGCTTCCAGCGCCAGATGCACTTCCGAGCCGGTGCCAATCAGGATCGCGCGCGGCGTTCCCCCCGTCGCCTCGGCAAGGATGTAAGCCCCCCGGGCCGACAGATTCTCCTCGCTGTGCGTAAAACGCACCTGCGGCAGGCTCTGGCGCGAAAGCGCGAGCACCGAGGCATGCTGCCAGCCGAGCGCCGATTGCCAGCACTCCGCCGTTTCCACCGCATCGGCGGGTCGATAGACGAGGATGCCCGGCATCGCCCGCAGGGTCGCGAGATGCTCCACCGGCTGATGCGTCGGCCCGTCCTCGCCGAGGCCGATCGAGTCGTGCGTCATGACATAGATCACACGCTGCTTCATCAGCGCCGAAAGCCGCATCGCCGGGCGGCAATAGTCGCTGAATACGAGGAAGGTGCCGCCATAGGGAATGAAACCGCCATGCAGCGCCATGCCGTTCATCGCTGCCGCCATGGCATGCTCGCGGACACCGTAATGAAGGTAGCGACCGGAAAAATCGTCGGCCGTGATCACTGCCATGTCCGACGTCTGCGTGTTGTTCGAACCGCTCAGATCGGCCGAGCCGCCGATGGTTTCGCCGACGATCGGGTTGATGACGGCAAGCGCCATTTCCGACGCCTTGCGGGTCGCAACCTTGGCCGGGCTTTTCACAAGTGCCCGCTTGTGGGCGTCGATCGCCGCATCGAGCGCTTCGGGCAGGTGCCCCGCGAGTCGGCGCGCGAGCTCCGTGCGCCGGTCTTCGGAGAGGGATTTAAAGCGCGTCTTCCACGCCGCGGCCTCGGCCCGCGTTCGTTCGCCCGCCCTGCGCCATGCGTCGAGGACGGTCTGCGGAATCTCGAAGGGTGGCCAGGGCCAGCCGAGCGCCTTGCGCGCGCCCGCGATCTCTTCCGTGCCGAGCGGGGCACCGTGGCTTGACGCCTTGCCGGCCTTCGTCGGGGCGCCGAAGCCGATGGTTGTCCGGCAGGCGATGAGCGAGGGGCGCGGGTCCTCGAGCGCCGCCGCGATCGCGGCCTCGATGGCCGCCGGATCGTGACCGTCGACTTCGCTCGTGTGCCAGCCATAGGCGGCGAAGCGGCCGCGGCGGTCTTCCGTGTAGGAAAGCTCGGTCGGGCCGTCGATCGAGATGTGATTATCGTCATAGAGCACGACCAGCCGGCCGAGCCGGAGATGGCCGGCGAGCGACGCCGCCTCGTGGCTGATGCCTTCCATGAGATCGCCGTCGGAGGCGATGACGAAGGTGCGATGATCGAACAGATCCGGATCGCGTGCCGCCGCAAGGCGTTCGGCGATGGCCATGCCAACGGCGGTGGCGAATCCCTGCCCGAGCGGCCCCGTGGTCGTCTCGACGCCCGGTAACTCGCCGTATTCCGGGTGTCCTGCCGTAGGTGAGCCGAGTTGGCGGAAATTCTTGAGATCCTCAAGCGTCGGGCGCTCGTAGCCGGTAAGATAGAGGAGCGCATAAAGCAGCATCGAGCCGTGTCCCGCGGAGAGCACGAATCGATCGCGGTCGGGCCAGTCCGGCGCCGAAGGGTCAAAGCGTAGGAATTTCGTGAACAGGACCGTCGCCACATCGGCCATGCCCATGGGCATGCCGGGATGACCGGATTTCGCTTTCTCGACGGCGTCCATGGCGAGCGCGCGCAGGGCGTTGGCCATGAGGTCGTGATCGACAGGCGGTACCGCGGAATCGGGCATGGCGTCTCTATCGGTCCCTGTTGCGCGGACTGTGGAGGACGGGCGCGCCTCCGTAGCCGCTTCCCTTGCGAAAAATCGGCGCCACAATGCGAGGCCGGCCGGGGATCGTCAACCGCTTTCCCCTGAACGGAGGCGACAGAAAAACTGATCCTGCCGGCAAGGCGCGAGAATCGTGACTCGCGCCCCTTTGCGGGTTAAGCTTCCTGCTCAGGCAACAAGGAGAAAGGACCGCAGGCCGTGGGCGGGGGCAAGGAAGGGGAAGCGCTGGAGCAGGTTGCGGCACGCCTGATGGCGGCGGTCGACGGGCTCGAGGCGGAAGTGAAGAGGCTGCGGCAGGAACGCGAGATGATGGCGCGCCGAATCGGCGATCTCGAATCCGAACTTGCCGCACTGCGGAACCTCAAGGGCTCGGTCGCCAACCGACTCGATGACAGCATTCGCCGGGTCGAGGGCCTGCTCGCGCGGGCAGGCTGAGGCGATGGGACAGGTCACCGTCAGCGTCAATGATCAGACCTACACGCTCGCCTGCCGCGACGGCGACGAATCGCGGCTTGCGGCGCTGGCCGCGGTGGTCGACGAGAAGGCACGGGCTCTTGCCGCGCGGCTCGGACAGGTCGGCGAGGCGCGCCTGATGCTTATGGTGGCCCTGCTGCTCGCCGACGAGGTGCGCGACCTTCACGAGCGCGGCCCCGGTGCGGGCATCGAGAGCAAGGCGATAGCCATTCTCGAGCGGGCCGCACTGCGGCTCGAGGGGATTGCCGCCGGCGGACGGAACACCTAGATCTGTCGGTGGCGGGCACTGCCTGGTGCGTGCGGCGATTGTGGATCCCTGGGGCGACATGATCCGAAAGGGAGCTGTCACTGGCCGGACCCAGGTTCGGTTATCACGGCGCCCACCTGGTGCCTGAGGCGCCAGCGGATTCGACGGTGCCCACGGCCACGGCGGTCCCGCCACCCTTCTTGTCCCAGCCGGAATCGTCATCCCTCCCCCGGGACGCGCGCCGTTCCTCCATCGACGAGCACGGGACGAACGAAACCTGAGCAATATCCGTTCGCGCTGAGGAGGGCCGAAGGCCCCTCTCGAAGCGCGGCAGCGCCGCCGTTCGCCCTTCGACAAGCTCAGGGCGAACGGAAATTCTCTTTCTTCACTCGCCCTTCGACGAGCACGAGGCGACCGGAACCTGAGCAATATCCGTTCGCGCTGAGGAGGGCCGAAGGCCCCTCTCGAAGCGCGGCAGCGCCGCCGTTCACCCTTCGACAAGCTCAGGG
>RFKS01000039.1 GCA_003694205.1 Alphaproteobacteria bacterium
AGCCGAATGCAAGAAGCAGCGCACGCATCCCTCTCTCCCCTTCGTCACGCCCGGACCTGCCAAGGCTAGTGGGTTTGGCGCGGAATTGAAAGCCGCGCTGCTGCCGTCTCACCGCGCCGGCACCATCAGCCTGTCACCCCGTGCTTCGAGACGGACCTTGCGGCCCTCCCCAGCGCGAACGGAATATGGATTCCGTGGGTATGACCCGTTCGTGCTGAGCTTGTCGAAGGGCGAACGGGCATACACGGCCCGGTACCGGCGCGCCCCCGGCGGGCGGCCTCAGCGTTGGATCATCGATTTCGCCGCCTCGACCGCCTCTTTCTCGTCGATGATGGAGCGCGGTGGCTTCTCGAGCCCCGCCTGCACCGCCGGCCGCGCATAGATGCGCTCGACCCAGGCCTCGAGGTTCGGCAGGTCGTCGATAGCGACCCCCGCCCAGTCATGGGCGCGCACCCAGCACCAGTTGGCGATATCGGCGATCGAATAGTCGTCGGCGAGATAGTCGCGGCCTTCGAGCTGATGATCGAGCACCGTGTAGAGCCGCTTCGTCTCGTTCTGGTAGCGGGCGATGACGGCCGGGATCTTCTCCGGGAAATAGCGGTAGAAGACATGCGCCTGGCCCTGCATCGGGCCCACTCCGCCCATCTGGAACATCAGCCACTGGATGACGCGGCTGCGCGCCTTCTCCTCGCGCGGCAGCAGTCGGCCGGCCTTCTCCGCGAGATAGATCATGATGGCGCCGGATTCGAAGACCGGGAAGTCGCCATTGTCGCGATCGACGATCGCCGGAATGCGGCCGTTCGGGTTGATCCTGAGGAACCAGTCCTCCTTCTGCTCGCCGGCGCGCAGATCAAGGACGTGAAGCTCATAAGGCAGACCCAGCTCCTCGAGCAGGATCGAGATCTTGTAGCCGTTCGGCGTCGGTGCGGTATAGAGATCGATCATGGCTTTGGTCCTTCAGCAAGGCCGGACGCGGAATCCGGGGGGTCACCGATTCAACCGATTGGCAATCAGCGCGTCGACCACGCCGGGGTCGGCGAGGGTCGAGATGTCGCCGAGATTGCCATAATCGTTCTCGGCGATCTTGCGCAGGATGCGGCGCATGATCTTGCCCGAGCGGGTCTTGGGCAGCGCCGGCGTGAAATGGATGAGATCGGGCTTGGCGATCGGGCTGATCTCGCGGGCGACGAAGGCGCGCAACGCGTCCGCCAGCGCCTCCGAGGGCGTGATGCCGTCGCGCACGGTCACATAGGCGTAAATGCCCTGCCCCTTCACATCGTGCGGATAGCCGACGACCGCGGCCTCGGAGACCGCGTCATGGGCGACAAGGGCGGACTCGATCTCGGCGGTGCCGAGCCGGTGCCCGGAGACATTGAGGACATCGTCGACACGGCCGGTGATCCAGTAATAGCCGTCCTCGTCACGGCGCGCGCCGTCACCGGTGAAATACATGCCCGGATAGGTCGAGAAATAGGTCTCGGCGAAGCGATCGTGATCGCCATAGAGCGTCCGCGCCTGTGCCGGCCAGCTGTCGAGGATGACGAGATTGCCCTCCGCCGGGCCCTCGAGGATTTTGCCCTCGCCGTCGACGATGGCGGGTTTCACGCCGAAGAAGGGTAGTGTCGCCGAGCCCGGCTTGAGGTCGATGGCGCCGGGAATGGGCGTGATCATGTGGCCGCCGGTCTCGGTCTGCCACCAGGTATCGACGATCGGGCAGCGCTCGTCGCCGACCTCGCGCCAGTACCACAGCCAGGCCTCGGGATTGATCGGCTCACCGACCGTGCCGAGAATGCGCAGGCTGTCGCGGCGATGCCGCTTGACCGGCTCGGAGCCGTGACGCATCAGCGCCCGGATGGCGGTCGGCGCCGTGTAGAAGATGTTGACCTTGTGCTTGTCGACCACCTGCCAGAAGCGATCAATGTCGGGATAGTTGGGCACGCCCTCGAAGACGAGCGCCGTCGCCGCATTGGCGAGCGGCCCATAGACGATATAGGAATGCCCGGTGACCCACCCGACATCGGCGGTGCACCAGAAGACCTCGTCCTCGCGATAGGCGAAGACATGGCGGAAGGTGAGCGCCACCCAGACCATATAGCCGCCGGTGGTGTGCAGCACGCCCTTGGGCTTGCCCGTCGAGCCCGACGTGTAGAGGATGAAGAGCGGGTCCTCCGCACCCATGGGTTCGCAGGGACAGTCGGCAGAAGCCGTCGCCATCTCCTCGTGATACCAGCGGTCGCGGGCACCGTTCCACGGCACCGTGTTGCCGGTGCGGCGGACGACGATCACCGTCTCGACGTCGGGGCAGGACTTGAGCGCCGCGTCGACATTTGCCTTCAACGGAATGGTCTTGCCGCCGCGCACGCCCTCGTCGGCGGTGATGACGCAGCGCGCCTCGCTGTCGACAATGCGGCCCTTGAGGGCGTCGGGCGAGAAGCCGCCGAAGACCACCGAATGCACCGCCCCGATGCGCGCACAGGCGAGCATCGCGACGACCACCTCGGGGATCATCGGCATATAGATGGTGACGCGATCGCCGCGGCCGACGCCATGCGCCTTGAGCACATTGGCGAAGCGGCACACCGCCTCGTGCAGCTCGCCATAGGTGATGCGCGCATCGACGGCGGGATCGTCGCCCTCCCATATGAGCGCCACGCGGTCGGTTTTCTCGGGCAGATGACGGTCGAGACAATTGTAGCAGGCGTTGAGTTCGCCATCCTCGAACCAGCGAATGCGCACGCCGTCCTTGAAGCTCGTGTCCTTGACCTTCGTGAAGGGCTTCGACCAGTCGATGATGCGGGCCTGCTCGCGCCAGAATCCCTCCGGATCGTCAACGGATTGCCGGTACAGGCGATCATAGCCGGCGCGGTCCATCGTCCCCATCCGCGGGTCCGCCGGGATCGTCGGCAGCTCGCTCATGCAACTCCTCCCACAATTTGTCCAGACGTCAAAAGAAGGCGCGATGATAGAGAGCGCGGGTTTTCGCTGACAAGAGGCGATTGCGCTGCTGGAGCATGCTGTGGTGATATGGGGGTCAATTCTGTTGCGCACCGGCGTGCCCGTCCGCCAGGCGCCGTCCGCCGCGCGATGCGGGGACATCGGGCAAGGACGGCAACGCCGCGGCCGGCCGCCGGCGTGCAACCCCTTGTGTGGCCGGGGCCTTTTCCGCCATGACGGCGTCAGACCTCTTGGCCGTATTGCCCGATACGCCCCGCGGGCTCTTCCTGGTCATGGCG
>RFKS01000040.1 GCA_003694205.1 Alphaproteobacteria bacterium
CTCTTTGGCCTCGGTCTTCTCGGCCTCGGTGCGATGGCCCGGCGCCGCCGCCGCAAGGTCTGAGCAGCGCAGCCATCAGACCTGACTGAGATGCAGACCCCCGGCTCCGGCCGGGGGTTTTTTCATGAGCCCCGCGCCCCGCTCCCCGTCACCTGCTGGCACCCGCGCCCTTCGAGACGGGCCTTGCGGCCCTCCTCAGGGCGAACGGAATCTGGAGCGAGCGGAATCTGGGGCGAAGGCGATATGGATGCCGTTCGTCCTGAGCCTGTCGAAGGGGGAACGGTGCTCCCGCCCTTCGAGACGGGCCTGTCGGGGCTCCTCAGGGCGAACGGAATCTGGGGCGAGCGGAATCTGGGGCGAAGGGGATATGGATGCCGTTCGTCCTGAGCCTGTCGAAGGATGAACGGCGTCCTACCCTCTTCCCACGACCCGCCCGCGCCTCGGGACCGGCCTTCCGCCCCACCACGCGGCGGGAAGGACTTGAGCAGCTCTCGCGCATCCTTCCCCATCCCGCTCAAACAGCTTGACAGAGAGGAGAGAGAACTCTAAGGAATAGAGTAGCAAACAGAACAAAGTCCGGGTCACACAGCGGGGGCCGGCTTTTCATCACGAGGAGGAGAAAAGGAAATGACCGAGAACGAACGCCTGAAGGACGATCTCGCCTATGTGCGTGCCGCCATCGACCGGCAACGTCAGATCCTGTGTCATGCGATCCCTTTCTGGTTCGCGGGACTTATCGCCGCCTTCATGGTCGTGCTCGGGGCCGTCGGCGACCTGTACAGGCAGGGTGTGCTGCCCGAATCGGCATCCGATATCGTCAAACTGGGCGGATTTGTCGGTCTCGTCACTATCCTGCTGTCGCGCGCCCTGCGTGAACGGCGCGACCGGCTCACGGACGGGGCAACACGGCCGCGGCAGCGGGGACAGGCCCGTCAGGTGGTGCCCTTCCTCATCTTTGTCGCCGGGCTTGCCTTCATTCAGATCTATGCCAGTACGGCCGGCATTGGCGGGGCCGCATTCAAGCCGGTGATCATTGCCTATGTGGCGGTATCCTTCATGCTCCTCGGCCATAACGGCCTCAGGCTGCTGCTCTGGATGGGTGCGGGGCTCGCCGCCGCAACACTCGTCTATGTCGCCTTTGACAGTGAATTTCCGCGAACCATTCTGGGGGTCGGCTTTGCTGCCGGAATCCTGCTCGGCTCCTGGTTCGACCGGCGTCTGCTCGCGCGCGCCGCGGGTTGATCCGATGCCGGATCGTGCCGGGACCGCGGAATCGATCGGCGGGCGGATCGCGGAACTCGACCGCCTGCTCGAGCACCGTACCCGCCTCGCCGTCTGCGTCCTTCTTTCGCGCGAGCCCGAGTTGTCGTTCTCACGCTTCCGGGCGCTGCTCGACGAGACCGACGGCAATCTCGGGGCGCAACTCAGGCGCCTCGAGGATGCGGGCTATGTGTCGATCGAGAAGACCTTTGTCGGCCGCAAGCCGCAGACGCTCTACCGGCTGACGGAGCTCGGACGAAATCGCCTTGCGGCCCATCTCGACGCGCTCGAAGCGCTGATCAGCGCCGGAACCGGGGGCTGAAACGATGACGACGGGGGCCGCGGACCGGCTCCCATCGGCTTTTCGGGTGGCGGCTCCGGCTTCAGTAGAGATAATCCTCAAACACGCGCGAGACATCGCCCCGCCAGCGACCGTGCCAGGCGGCGAGCATCTCTTCGGCGAGCGTCGGCCCACCTCCCGCCATCTCGTGCAGCGGCGCGAGAAAGACAGATTCGGTCTCGCCCGCGGCATTGCGGCGGTCGCGCCCCCGCAGGCCGGCTTCCGCGATGGCGAGGCAGTCGCGGGCGATGTCCCGGACCTTGCGATCGCGAAACCGGGTCTCGAGTGCTGTGCGCGCCACCGCTTGCCGCAGCTCCTGCATCTCCGCAATCGTCCAGTTGCGGACCAGATCCCACGCCGCATCGAGCGCGCTGGCGTCATAGAGAAGACCGACCCAGAAGGCGGGCAGGGCGCACAGCCGCGCCCAGGGCCCGCCATCGGCACCGCGCATCTCGAGGAAGGTCTTGAGCCGCACCTCGGGAAAGGCGGTGGTGAGATGATCCTCCCAGTCCTTCATGGTCGGCCATGCACCGGGCAGGCCAGGCAGACGGCCGGCGAGAAAATCGCGGAAGGACTGGCCGGCGACATCATGCATCACGCCATCGCGCTCGACAAAATACATCGGCACGTCAAGCATGTAGTCGACATAGCGCTCGAAGCCGAATCCATCCTCGAAAACGAAGTCGAGAAGGCCGGTGCGGTCGGGATCGGTATCGGTCCAGACATGGCTGCGATAGCTCAGGAAGCCATTCGGCCTGCCCTCGGTGAAGGGCGAATTGGCAAAGAGTGCGGTCGCGACCGGCTGCAGCGCGAGGCCGACACGGAACTTCTTCCGCATGTCGGCCTCGTCGGAGAAGTCGAGATTGACCTGCACCGTGCAGGTGCGGAACATCATGTCGAGCCCGAGCCGGCCGCGCTTTGGCATATAGGCGCGCATGATGCGGTAACGCGCCTTCGGCATCACCGGGATCTCGTCCAGGCGCGCCGTCGGGTGAAAGCCCATGCCGAGGAAGCCGACATCGAAGCGCTCGCCGATCGCCTTGACCTGTGCGAGATGCCCGTTCACCTCGCGACAGGTCTCATGAAGGTTTTCGAGCGGCGCGCCGGAAAGCTCGAGCTGTCCTCCCGGCTCGAGCGTGATCGAGGCGCCGTTCTGCCGAAGCGCGACAAGATTGCCGGCCTCGTATTTCGGCTCCCAGTCAAATCCCTGCATCGCAGCGAGAATCGCACCGATACCGCGCCGGCCCTCGTAGGGGACGGGGCGGTTGTCTTCGCGGAAGAAGACGAATTTCTCATGCTCGGAACCGATACGCCAGGCGGCCTTCGGTTTCGCACCGCGGGCGAGGGCGGCGACGAGATCCGCCTTCGTCAGTCGGGGCAGGGTATCGTCGGCCATTGGTGTGGGCTCCGGGGCGGAGGAAGGGACGGGTTCCTCGCGAGTTAGAGTTCCGAGGGGCGCATTGCAAGCCCCCTTATGCCTCCCCCTCGCGCGTCATCAGGATCGCGAGGGCCGCGATCGCCGCCGTCTCGGCGCGCAGCGTCCGCGGCCCGAGCGACACCGCCCTGCTTGCCACATGGTCGAGGATC
>RFKS01000006.1 GCA_003694205.1 Alphaproteobacteria bacterium
CGGCAACCGTTCTCGGCCGGCCGCTGCCCGACGAACTTACCGCACACGGCGCAAGGGCTGAAACATACGCACCCGCGCGCTTTCTCTAGTCCGCACTGGCCTGCTCCGCATGCTTCAAGAGGGGCCTTCGGCCCTCCTCGGCACGAACGGATTCGCACTGCCCCGTTCGCCCTGAACCCCGTCGAAGGGCGAAGAGTGAAAGCCGAACGGAACGAGGGGTTCGTCAAGAGAGCGTACCCGCCCCCTTTCGTGCGTGGCGACGGCGTTCGTGCGGGTCGAGATAGCGCTTGCGTAGGCGGATCGCCTTGGGGGTTACCTCGACGAGCTCGTCCTCGGCGATATAGGCGAGCGCCTCCTCGAGGCTCAGCTTCCTGGGCGGCGTGAGAGCGACATTCTCGTCCTTTCCAGCGGCCCGGATATTGGTCAGCTTTTTCGCTTTCAGGGGATTGACCTCGAGATCCTGGGCGCGGCTGTGTTCGCCAATGATCATGCCCGGATAGACCGGGTCGCCGGGTTCGATCATGATCGCGCCGCGCTCTTCGAGATTCCACAGCGCATAGGCCACCGCACGGCCGCTCTCCGTGGAGATCAGAACACCATTGCGGCGCGCCGGAATCGGGCCGCGGTCGGGGCCGTAATGGTCAAACAGCCGGTTCATCACGCCGGTGCCGCGGGTGTCGGTGAGGAATTCGCCATGATAGCCGATGAGCCCGCGTGAGGGAGCCTGGAAGGTGAGGCGAACCTTGCCGCCACCCGAGGGGCGCAGCTCGACGAGCTCGCCCTTGCGCGCCGCCATCTTCTCCACCACCACGCCCTGATGCGCCTCGTCGACATCGATGATCACCGTCTCGATCGGTTCGAGGCGGGCACCGCTTTCGGGGTCGGTGCGAAACAGGACGCGCGGCCGCGAGACCGAGAGCTCATAGCCCTCGCGGCGCATGGTCTCGATCAGCACCCCGAGCTGCAGCTCGCCGCGGCCGGCGACCTCGAAGGCCTCGCGCCCGGGGGCGGGCCGCACAGAGATCGCGACATTTCCCTCGGCCTCGCGGAAGAGCCGCTCACCGATCATGCGCCCGGTCACCTTGTCGCCGTCGCGACCCGCGAGCGGGCTGTCATTGACCGAAAAGGTCATCGCCAGCGTTGGCGGGTCGATGGGGATCGCCGGCAAGGACCTCTCGAGCGCCGGATCGGCGAGGGTGTGCGCGACCGTCGCTTTTGCGAGCCCGGCGATGGCCACGATGTCGCCGGCCGACGCCGCCTCGACGGGGACGCGTTCGAGCCCGCGGAAACTGAGCAGCTTGTTGACCCGCCCCTCCTCGACCACCGTGCCCTCGCGATCGAGGGCGCGAACGGTCATGCCGAGACGTACTGTGCCCTGCTCGATGCGGCCGGTGAGCACGCGGCCGAGAAACTGGTCGCGCTCGAGCAGGCTCGCGAGCATGGCAAAGGGTTTCCCGGCGGCATTTTCGCGAATCGGAGCGGGCAGCGGGACATGGTCCAGAATGGTGTCGAATAGGGGCGCAAGGTCGCGGCGTTCACCGGCGAGATCCGCGACCGCCCAGCCATCGCGGCCCGAGGCATAAAGGAGCGGGAAGTCGAGCTGTTCCTCGCCGGCGTCGAGCAGCGCGAAGAGGTCGAAGACTTCCTCGTGCACCGCATCGGGCCGCGCGTCGGGCCGGTCCGCCTTGTTGATGACCACGATCGGCCGGAGCCCGAGCGCGAGGGCCTTCGATAGCACGAACTTGGTCTGCGGCATCGGCCCCTCCGCGGCATCGACGAGCAGCAGCGCGCCGTCGACCATCGACAGGATGCGCTCGACCTCGCCACCGAAATCGGCATGTCCCGGTGTGTCCACGATGTTGATGCGCACGTCGCGCCATGTCACCGCTGTGCACTTGGCGAGAATGGTGATGCCGCGCTCGCGCTCGAGCGCGTTCGAGTCCATGGCCCGTTCGGCGACCCGCTGATTGTCGCGCACCGCGCCCGACTGACGGAACATCTGGTCGACGAGCGTCGTCTTGCCGTGATCGACATGGGCAATGATGGCAATATTGCGCAGGGACATGGATGTGGCGACTCGCGACTGGGAAGCGGGCGCGGACTATAGGCGGGGCGCGGTAAAAGGCAAGCTGGTGTTGCTAGACTCCGTGATAATAGACCCAGATAGCGGCACCGACGGCGGCAAGTGAAAGAGCGATCTCGAGCGCCAGCGCGTGTGCGCCTCCCTTCGGGACAAGCCGTTCGGCAAGCCGCGGCGTGAAGAAGGGCAGGAGCGTGAGACCGGCGGGAAAGGCCAGCGGCTCGCGGGTAAAGACGAGCGTGACCAGAAGCGCGAAATAAAGCGCGCCTGCGGCATGGCTGGCCGAGCGAGGCCAGGGGAGGTGCGATTTCCAGGCCGCCAGGCCGGCACCGAGAATGACGACCACGAGGCCCATGGCATGGAGCGCGATGCGGCCGCCATAAAGCGCTGCCAGAACCGCGAGACCGGCGCTTGCGAAGAACAGCATGCGGGGCGCGGCGGGATCGCTGCCGCGCTCGGCGAGCCGGGCGAAGACGAGAATGCCGCCGGCTGCAAGGATCAGATGATTGAGCCAGCCCGGGCCCTGCAGGAACGGCATGTAGGTCTCCGAACCGACCGCGAGGGTGATCAGCGGTGGCAGCAACAGCACAAAGGCGATCGTTGCGATCAGCCGCGTGCGCGGCCGGTCGGCGAGAAGCCCGGTCGCAAGCCCGACGACAAGGGCATAGGGCAGCCAGCCGATGGCGCCGATGGGGGGGAAGACCGGCAGCGGGCGGACGAGCAGGAAACCGATGAGGTAGGCGATCGCGAGTGCCAGCCCGACCGGGTGCGGCTTGCGCTCGACGGGGGCCCACAGCACCAGCGCGGCGGCGAGTGCAGCCGGGAGATAAAG
>RFKS01000007.1 GCA_003694205.1 Alphaproteobacteria bacterium
GCTTAATGCCGTGCGCGCGGCGGGCGGGCGCATCGTCGCCGTCGGCACCACGGCGGCCCGGCTTCTGGAGACCGCGGCCGATGATGGCGGCCGCATCCGCCCCTTCCGCGGCGAGACCGACATCTTCATCCGGCCCGGCTACCGCTTTCGCGGCGTCGATCTCCTGATGACCAATTTCCACCTGCCGCGCTCGACGCTCTTCATGCTGGTCGCGGCCTTCTCCGGGCTTGGGCGCATGAAGGCCGCCTATGCACATGCCATCGAAAGCGGGTATCGCTTCTACTCCTATGGCGACGCCTGCCTTCTTTACCCGGCGGAGGATGCCGCATGAGCCGCCCCCGCTTCGCCTTCAAGATCAGTGCCCGCGACGGTGCCGCACGGCGCGGCCGCATCACGATGCAGCGCGGCACGATCGAGACCCCCGCCTTCATGCCGGTCGGCACCGCGGCGACGGTGAAGGCGATGCTGCCGGGTTCGGTCGGGGCGACCGGCGCCGAGATCATCCTCGCCAACACCTATCACCTGATGCTGCGGCCCGGTGCCGAACGCATTGCGCGACTCGGCGGCCTGCACGCCTTCATGCGCTGGGAGCGGCCGATCCTCACCGATTCGGGTGGCTATCAGGTAATGTCGCTGGCCGAGCTTAGGCGCATCGACGAGAAGGGCGTCGCCTTCCGCTCGCATCTCGACGGTGCGCGGCACCTGCTCACCCCGGAACGCTCGATGGAGATCCAGGGACTTCTCGGCGCGGACATCGTGATGGCGTTCGACGAATGCACGCCCTTTCCGGCGAGCCATGAGGACGCCAGGGAATCGATGGAGCTCTCGATGCGCTGGGCCGCCCGCTCGCGCGCCGCGTTCGACGGCAATGCGGAGCAGGCATCGCGCGCCGCGCTTTTCGGGATCCAGCAAGGCAGCGTTTATCCCGATCTTCGCGAGGCCTCCTCGAAGGCCCTGACCGGGATCGGTTTCGACGGCTATGCGGTGGGCGGTCTCGCGGTCGGCGAGGGGCACGACGCGATGGTCGAGACGCTGGATCATTGCGTGCCGATGCTGCCCGAGGCGGCGCCGCGCTATCTCATGGGCGTCGGCAAGCCGGCCGATATCATCGCTGCGGTCGAGCGCGGTATCGACATGTTCGACTGCGTCCTGCCCACCCGCTCGGGGCGTACCGGTCAGGCCTTCACCTGGCGTGGACCGGTCAACATCAAGAACGCGCGCCACCGCGACGACCCGCGCCCGCTCGACGAGGACGTGGAGAGCCCGGCGCGGGATTTCTCGCGCGCCTATCTCCACCATCTCTTCCGCAGCGGCGAGATCCTGGGCGCGATGCTGCTCACCTGGCACAATCTCGCCTTCTACCAGGCGCTGATGGCGCGTCTGCGCGCGGCCATCGAGGCGGGGCACCTCGCCGAGGAGGCGGCCGCGATACGGGCGTGCTATGACGGGGGCGATATCGAGCCGCTTTGAAACCCGGGCAGGAGACGCGGCCATGGCTGACATGATTCTGGTTATCGGCAACCGCAATTACTCGAGCTGGTCGCTGCGGCCCTGGCTCGCCATGAAAGCCAACGGCCTTGTCTTCGACGAGCTGCTGATCCCGCTCGACACGCCGGATTTTCCCCGCCAGGTGGCGGCCTATGGCGCCGCCGGCCGGGTGCCCATCCTGGTCGATGGCGGGATGACCGTCTGGGACAGTCTCGCCATTGTCGAGCATCTCGCCGAACGCTTCCCGGATCGGTCGCACTGGTGGCCGCAGCAGCCGCGATTGCGGTCTCATGCGCGCGCCACGGTCGCCGAAATGCACTCCGGCTTTGCCGCCGTCCGCAGTGAGATGCCGATGAACCTGAAGCGGGCACACGGCGCCATCGAGCTCAGTCCCGCGGCACGGCGCGAGGTGGCACGGATCGAGGCGGTATGGGGCGAGGCGCTGGCCATTTCGGGCGGACCGTGGCTCTATGGCGACTTCTCGATCGCCGACGCCTTTTACGCGCCGGTGGCGACGCGCTTTGCGACCTATGCCGTGAGCCTCGGCGAGGCGGCTCACGCCTATGTCGAACGTATCCACGCACATCCCGATTTCGCGGCCTGGCACGCGGCGGCGCTGGAAGAACCTTGGGCGCTCGCTGCGGACGCGATCTGAGCCGCGGCACGCACCTGTCCGAATGATGTTTCGTTCAGCCGGCGCGGACGGCCATCTTGATCGGTCCCTCGGCGCGGCCGTGGATGAACTGATCGACATAGGGATTGCCCGACCTGTCGATCGCCTCCTTGGGGCCGTGCCAGATGATGCGCCCGTCATGCAGCATGGCGATATTGTGCGCGATCTTGCGCGCGCTCACCATGTCGTGGGTGATGGTGATCGTGGTGGCCCCAAGGTCGCGCACGCACTCGACGATGAGATTGTTGATGACGTCCGACATGATCGGGTCGAGGCCGGTCGTCGGCTCGTCGAAGAAGATGATTTCGGGCTCGGCGGCGATGGCGCGGGCGAGACCGACGCGCTTCTTCATGCCGCCCGACAGCTCCGCCGGATAGAGCTCGGCGACCGCGGCGTCGAGCCCGACGCGCGACAGCTTCTCGATGGCAATCTCGCGCGCGGCCCGTTTCTTCATCCGCTGCGCGCGGAGGAGCCCGAAGGCCACATTCTCCCACACCGGAAGCGAATCGAAGAGCGCGGCACCCTGAAACAGCATGCCGAACTTCGCCATTTGTGCTTTGCGCTCTGCGGCGCTCATCCGTCGCGTCTCCTGGCCATCGATGCGTACCTCGCCGGCTTCGGGGCGGAGCAGGCCGATGATGCATTTGAGCAGCACCGACTTGCCGGTCCCCGAACCACCGATGACGACGAGGCTCTCGCCCTCGGCGACCTCGAGATCGACGCCGTCGAGCACCACCTTCTGGCCGAAACGCTTTGCGAGCCCCTTGAGCGCGATCTTTGCCGGCGCGCTCATGAGCGGAAAACCACGATGGTGATGACGAGATTGGCGAACAGGATGAGGATGAAGGCCGAGACGACAGCATCCGTCGTCGCCCGGCCCACTCCCTGCGCGCCGCCTGACGAGTGATAGCCGTGATAGCTGCCCATGAGCGCGATGATGAAGCCGAAGACCGCCGCCTTGACGAGCGAAGAGGCAACGTCGGTGGCCTCGAGATAGTCCATTGTGGTCTGCAGATAGTTGCCCGGGTTGAAGCCGAGCGTCTGGGTGGCGACGAGAAAGCCCCCAAAGACGCCGATAATATTGGCGACGATCACCAGCATGGGCAGGGTCACCACACCCGCTATAAGCCGCGGCACCACCAGATATTTGAAGGGGTCGGTGGACAAGGTGACCAGTGCGTCGATCTGCTCGGTGACCCGCATGGTCCCGATCTCGGCCGCCATTGCCGAGGACACACGACCGGCGACCATGAGGCCGCCGAGCACCGGGCCAAGCTCGCGCACGATGGCGATGACGACGACCGCGGCCACGGTCGACTCGGCATTAAAGCGCGAGGAGCCGACATAGATCTGCTGCGCCAGTGCGGCGCCGGTAAAAAGCGCGGTAAGACCCACCACCGGCAGCGAGAAATAGCCGATCGAGAGCATCTGCTGGACGATGTTCTGCACATCGATCGGCGGGCGTGCGAGGTGCCCGAGGGCCTTGCCGGCAAAGATCGCGAGCCGCCCGAGCGCGGCAAAGGCCGCCAGCGTGACACGGCCGACAATGGCAAGAAACTGCATCGCCCCGACAGCCCCTCTTGACCGGGATCCCGTTCTTCCGCCGCACGGACTTGGATGCGGCGCCGCGCGCGACCTTAATTGAGGCCCCGCCAGGGGTCAATTCACACGGCCGTGCCCCGGAGGCTCTTGCGATATCGGGATCGGACGCCAGCGATGGGTCTTCCGGCGGCAATGCAAGGCGAGGTGCGGCGAGGTCGCTCTGGCGCCGCGCAGGGCGACAATTGGCCGCAATTTTACGTGCGAATTCTTCCCACGGATCGCACAAATATGATATGATACGCCTGTCCTCTAGACAAAAAATTGCGCATGTCGCCGGCCCGTCGCGGCCGGTGGCGACTTTGCTGCGGCCTTTCAGCGCAGCGTCGGCAACCGGACAGGATCACGAGGCGAGTGGGCGGTGCCACGACTGCGTGTCGACCTGCAGGACGGCTTCGACGGTGAAGCGGTTCGCGTCGAGCTAGACGGGACGTCGGTTTTCCGGCGCGAGAACGTGCGCACACGTTATCAGGTCGGCCTGGCGGATGTGATCGAGCGGGCCGTGTCGGAGGGCCGTCACGTGCTCGCCATCCGCCTTCCTCGTCACAATGCGGCATGGCAGGAAACCATTGATGTGAAGGGCGAGACCCATGTCGGGGTCTCGCTTTCCGCGTCAGGTACGCTTGAGGTGACGGTAGAAGACCGCCCCTTCCGCTACGCCTGAGGCAGCCTCCCGTCGCCCCGTGACCCGGTCTCCGGTTTATCCCGCAACCGTGCGGTCGGTGGACGCAACGGCATCGCCGGCCGCCGAAATCAAGGAGGCTCTCATGGACGACTATCGTGAATTCGAGGATCTGGCGTTCGAAGGCGAAGCGGGTGTTGCCTCCGCCCCGGAGGGCGAAGGCGCCTTCCGCTTTCCGTTCCCCATCCTGTTCGGGGTCAGCGGGGTCTACGAGACGCGTCAGCCGCTGCTGCCCGGCAGGCTTCCCGAGCGGGTTCCCTTCCCATTGCGGCCCGTACCCAAAGGCAAGGCGGAAGGCGAAGAGGGAGCGGAGGACATTGGCGCCGAAGAGGTCGAAAGCGAGCTGGCGGCCGAAGAGGACGCGGAGTTCTTCTTCCCATTCGGTCGCGAAGAGCTCCGGCTCGATGTCGACGGCCGCTATCCGCAGATGGCGGCGAGCGGCGTGATGATGCGCGGCTTCGGCACACGGGTGACCTGGGTGGCCCGGCTGCGGCCTTTCGGGCGTTCGCGCTGGCGCGGCACGATCTGGTACAAGGAAGGCGGCAGCCTGCCCTTTACCGCCGTCGACATTCGTGCCCAGCGCAGCATCTTCCCGCAGCAGCGCCTCGTTGATGTCACCTTCACGGGGCCGGGTGGCTTGCGCCGGCGGCGGATCTACCAC